>CAZUZE010000284.1:0-3382 GCA_964624565.1 uncultured Robiginitalea sp. | reverse complement strand
CCTCGGCTTCGAAATCCAGGACCTCCTGGGCCGAAAGGCGCAGGGGGGTACCCGCCAACAGCCCTATGAGAACCGCCATCCAAAGGAGTGCCCGGGGTTTTGCCTTCCCTCCCCTCACTGGGGAGCATGCCAGGCGCGTATAGCTGTTTTTCATCGTGACCATCAGTTGGTTCAAGCAGTGTTTGCCGGTGCCTCAGGACCGCCGGCTCAAAATCGAATTTAGGAGTTTTTTCAGGAATAATTGGTTAAATTAGGTTCCCTTGTGCTACAAGCCGTACCCCCGCCGGGTCCAATTTCATCAATAAACGGGATGGTTATGAGTGACACTTCGGAGAAACTGTCGCAACTGAAAGGCATCGCAATAAAGCAGCTCCATGAATGCGGGGTTGACAGGGTGGACCACGGACGCCTGGATGAATTGGTGGGCCGCCTCAAATCCATGGTCGACAACCTGGATGCCACCCTGGTGGCAACCGGCGCTGCCTACGAACTGGAAACCGTGCGGCGGAATTTCGTCGAAAAGACGATGGGGATATCCGACAGGGAAAAAGGCATGGCTGCTGTCCTGGCGGTCGCCGAAAGGATGTCCGGAATTCACCAGAAGAGCCGCTCGGCCTTCTATTACCTTATACAGGAGGAATTGCGATAGCAGGTGCCCTTCCGGGGTCAAATCCACTCCGGGACCTGGTTTTATCCTATTGAAAGGCCTCCTGCAGGGGGTATACTTCTCCTGGGGGGAGGCGTGCCCCAACTTATCCGGTTTACTCTTTGTACCCCGGCCCCCTGACAAACCGGCCCGGGGTTGCGCCCGTATGTTCGCCGGCAGCGATGACCTGTGTCCCATTGACAAAAACGTGTTCCACCCCTGTGGCGTACTGATGGGGTTCTTCAAAGGTCGCGTTATCGCGGATTTCACTGGCATCAAAGACCACCACATCTGCAAAATAGCCGGGTTTCAGGCCTCCGCGTCGCTGCAGCCGCAGGTTTTCGGCCGGGAGGGAGGTCAGCCTCCGGATGGCTTCCTCAAGGGAAATCACCTTCTCTTCCCGCACGAAATGAGCCAGCAGGCGCGCAAAGGAGCCATAGGCCCTGGGGTGGGTGCTCTGCTGCAGGAACACCCCCTCATTCGTGTACGAGCCGGCGTCCGAACAGATGGACATATAAGGCAGGGCCAGTTTTTTTCTCACATTGTCCTCACTCATCGAAAAATAGACTACCTGGATGCGGCTGTCGTCCTCATAAATCAACTCGGCAATGGCCTCGCCCGGGCTTATGCCGCGGCTTTGGGCAACCTCTGCCAGCGTTTTTCCGATCAGCCCCCTGAGGTCCTTGTTCCTGAACCCCACCAGCAAGATATTCTCCGCGGGGACGTGGAACTGGGCCTCCCGTATCATGCGCGCCTTTTTTTCGGGATCGGCGATATAGGCCATCGTCTGCCGGTGCCCGCCCTCCCTGGCCCATTGGGGCAGCAATACGTTCAGCCCCGTGGAACTGGCGTTGTACATATACATGTCAGTCGTCACCTCCACCCCGCGGGCGCGCGCATTTTCAATCAGGGTGATCGCACTGTCCAGCAGGCCCCAGTTATCCTGGCCCGAGGCTTTGAAATGGTATACCTCTGAGCGGATTTTGGCATTTTCCGCAATGCCGATCAGCTCGCGGATCGAATGCAACAGGCTGTCCTCCTCGTTGCGGATATGGGAGATGTACATCCCCCCGTACGCGGCCGCTTCCTTTGCGAGTTGGGTGATCTCATCCGTGCTGGCGTGCCCGCTGGGAACGTAGAGCAGGGAGGTTGACAGCCCCACAGCGCCTTCCTCCATTGCCTCGCGGACCATCGCCTTCATACGGTCCATCTCGGCAGGGGTGGGAGGCCGGTTTTCATACCCCATGACGTATTCCCTGAGCGTGCCATTGCCCACAAAGGAAGTGACATTGGTGGATACGCCTTTCTTTTCCAGGTAATTCAGGTATTCCCCAAGGGTGGTCCACGCGATTTCGTAGGCAAGGTCTCCCTGTCCTTCCTGCATGTCCTTTTTCATTTCGTCATTCAGGGGGCCCATAGAGCGTCCCTCACCCATGACTTCAAGGGTGACCCCCTGCCGCAAATCGCTCTGGGAGCGGCCGTCGACCAGGAGGGAGACATTGGCCCAGCTGAGCATGTTGATAAACCCGGGCGCCACGTGTTTGCCCTTTGCATCGATTTCTAGGGGTGCCTGAGCCCGGGACAGGTCGCCAATGAAAGCAATGGTATCGCCGCGGATCCCCACGTCGGCCGTATAGCCCGGGGTGCCACTTCCATCCAGGACTGTGCCCCCCCGGATGATTGAGTCGTAGGTATCGGGCTGGCTGCAGGCCCCGAGGATCAGCAGAAGCAACAGGAGTCGGATGGGCATAGGGGTAGTGTTAAGGGGGTTGAACCTGATTTAAAATTAAGTGAATTTCCGCTGGTCGCCAAAATGTGGGATTTGTACCTTTGGCCAAAGTACCTGCCTATGAACTCCAGAGCCCGGCAACTGGCCGCTTATGACCGCCTCCTTACCATAATGGATGAATTGAGGGCGCAGTGCCCCTGGGACAAAAAGCAGACGATGGAATCCCTGCGGCACCTCACCATCGAGGAAACCTATGAACTGGGGGATGCGATCCTCGAGGGCGATCTCGGGGAAGTCAAAAAGGAATTGGGCGACCTGTTGCTCCATATTGTTTTCTATGCGAAGATCGGTTCGGAGACCGGCGATTTTGATATGGGGGACGTCGCCTCGGACATTTGCGAGAAGCTCATCCGAAGGCATCCCCATATTTACGGGGATACCGAGGTCAGCGGGGAGGATGAGGTAAAGGCCAACTGGGAAAAAATCAAATTGAGCGAAGGGAAGAAGAGTGTCCTGGAGGGTGTCCCGCAGAGCCTTCCGGCCCTTGTGAAGGCCAACCGCGTGCAGGAGAAAGTGGCCGGGGTGGGCTTCGACTGGGAGGAACCGGAACAGGTCCTCGAAAAAGTGAAGGAGGAAATAGGGGAACTGGAACGGGAGCTGAAGGGCGGGAGCCGCGAAAAAATCGCCTCCGAGCTGGGGGATGTGTTTTTTTCCCTTGTGAATTATTCCCGGTTTTTGGGCATCAATCCAGAAAACGCCCTGGAGCGGACCAATAAGAAATTCATCAAGAGGTTTCAATACCTTGAAGCCAGGGCCGCCGAGGCGGGCAAAAGCCTCAGCGAGATGACCCTGGCAGAAATGGACCTGTTCTGGGAGGCCGCCAAGTCCGGGGACCCGTCCTGAACCCCCTGGATACAACCCCTGACGGTCCTTGCAATCAAGGGATCGCCAATGTGTAACCGCTGCTTATGTGAGACAGTACACCCGTGAATTCCGGTACAACATCC
>CAZUZE010000283.1:0-3383 GCA_964624565.1 uncultured Robiginitalea sp. | reverse complement strand
ACCCTGTTCTGGTCTGTCACCAATACCTCTTCGCCCTGCTCGTTGATAACCTGAACCGGCCTTCCCACATTTTCATAAAAGATCTCGTCTATGGGATTGGTGGCCACATTGCCCAGTACGTTGAAATTGACTTCAGCCCGTACGTTCGACGCCGGGTTGCCCTCAATACCGAAGAAAAAGGACTGCATGTGGTCAAAGCCAAGCTCGTCCGGAAACTGGACCTCATCCGGGTCGGGGCTCTCCGGGGTGGTAATCAGCGAACCTCCGGTATTATAAGTTGTCAACCGGGCCTGCAGGTTGCTCACCCGGATCATTTTGCTGCTTTCCCCCACAAGGGCGGCCTTGTCACCCCGGGCCTTGAGGACCGCATCCATAATCTGGATGTTGTTGAAATAATTCTCCACGAAGTCAGCGGTTACCCCTTCTTCATAGGGATTCAGTTGGTGAGCTTCCTTCAGGGCATAGTAGGCCGCCCGGGGGTAAAGGTCGTACAGCCCCCGTGCATCCGTGGCTCCCTTGGCGCAAATCCCAAACCACTCTTCATTCATATTGTTCTCCCCTTCGGCAAGCAGGTCTATGGAATACCCCCCGTTGGACCAGGAGGCGTTGTTGTCGTGCACATCGGCATTCTTGCGGTCGTCAAACCCGAATTTCCACCATCCGTCGCTGAACTGGAAGGTAAAGCCCCCTATGGAATTTCCGGCTTTTCCCAGTCCGGCTGCATTTGCATAGATCTCTTTCCAGTTGCCGACCATGTAATAGGCCTGGGCCTTCTGGTCCTCCTTATTGTCGATGGCATTGAAGGCGTCGGCCCCGAATTCGGTAAGCATAATAGGCATGTCGAGCTTCTCCCGAACCACATCGAACATATCCCCGAAGGAGACGCCCCGGTAGACATTGGTCCCGTAGACGTCCACATCCTTGCACTCCTCTGCGATGATATCGATAAAAAGGACGTCGCCGTTGCAAATTGCGACAGGGTGGTTCCCATCCATGGCTTTCATCCTCCTGGAAGCTTCGTTCATCAGGCGGTACATGGGCCGGCCCCGCTTTTCCCCTATAAACTGCTTTTCCTCTTCGTCATCCGGAAAATCCTCCGTTTCCGCCCCCGCCCAGAACAGCCCGTAGTTGTTCTCATTCCCAAGCAGGTACATCAAGAGGCCCGGGGTGTCCTTGTAATCCCTTACCAGGTTCTCAACCTCAGAGAGCAAATACTCCTGGGTACGCGGGTCGGAATAATCCGTAATTTCGATCCACACCCCGTCGATGGTGAGGCCGTACCGGCCAAAAGAATGGTTCAGCAGCGTGTAAATCCCATATTTTTCATAGATGTAACGGATCCAGCGGGCTGGGACGCCAGTGTACTGCCGGATGACGTTTACATTCATATTCTTCAGCAGGGACATCTCTGTATCGAGGCCCGCCCGGATGATGTCATCCGGCTTTTTCCAGAATTCAGCGGTAATGGTATTGGTGCCAATCGGGATATAATCCCAGTTCATCCCGTTGATCATGAAATCCCTGCCATTCACTTTCAATCGCATCCCATCCGAGTCCCGGGCAATGGATACCTGATCTGCCTGGGCATATACACCAGAAGTAAAAAGGAGGAGGATAATGCCTAAAATACTGTTCTTCATAATGCAAAAGTTTCGATTAAAGCGATGCCGTAGTCCCCTGTTGCCAGTAGTCGCAATCCCATATACTAAAACACGTAAAACCACTACAGGTAAACCAATTCTTTAACTCACCCTTAAACTTATCTTAATTGAGTTAACAAATTCGCAATTTCACCCTATACAAAAAACATACATCACAAAAAAAGAAGCTGTTAATTCTTATAATCGCAATAAAACCAGTGCTTTCTGCCAGTATGCAGCATGCCAGTTGCCTGCCTTGAGATATGTGTAAAGGGTGAAGCGTATAGGTAATGTTGTGGTTAAATAAGGGCAGTGTAGGGTTGTACTATAGCGTGAGGAGGTAATTTACCAGGTTTTCATCGTGTTGCAGGTTCATTTTTTTGCGCAAACGATATCGTTTGATCTCCACACTGCGGGGAGAGATATTGAACAGGGGGGCTATTTCCTTCGACGTGAGGTTCAGGCGCAAATAGGCGCAAAGGCGGATATCGTTCGGGGAGAGTTCCGGATGTGCTGCTTTCAGTTTATTGAGGAAGTCACGGTCGGAATGATTAAAGGCCTCCCTGAACAACTCCCAGTCATCTTCCTGTTTCAGGCTTTGGTCTATGATCTCTATGATGGGTTGTATGGACTCTGTGCCCCGGAAGCGATCCTGTATCTGCTTGCGCACCCTGTTCAGGATTTCGTTCTTTTTGATAATGCTCATCGTGGAAGCGGCCAGTTCGTTGCTTTTCTCCCTGAAGTCCTTGCGGAGCTGGTCATTTTTGAGCTTTACGATTTCCCGCTCGTTGCGCGCCCGGGCAAGCTCCAGTTCGCGCTGGTTGCTTTCCAGCAGCCTGTTTTGCTTTTTGCGGTAAAAATTCCGGTACTGCAAATGGATAAACCATCCGGTAAGGGCCAGTATCAGGGCGTAAACAGCCCACATCAGGCGGGTGCTATACCAGGGCCTGGCAATTACAAACGGATACTCCGCTGTATTGGCGGAGAGCTGATCCCCGATACGGGCCCGAACCTGGAAAGTATAGTCTCCTGGCGGCAGGTTTCTGAAGGAAGCTGATGGATTTTCCGACCAGGGGCTCCAATCCGGATAGAACCCTTCCAGGCGGTACTGGTACATCGCAGGACGGAATGGAAAGTACTCCCCTGTGAAGAAAGAGAAATCAAGATTGTTCTCCCGATGGGAAAACTCCCCCGCAGCTGTCAGTTCTGCCAGGGCTTCCGCCCCGGGCTGCAGCTTTCTCGCTTCGCACCGCACAGAGGCCAGGGTGATACTGAATTCCCTTGGTTCATAACGGTTAAGGTCCAGGACCATATATCCCGAACGGGTCCCGATCAGATAGTTTCCCGGTTCCGGGAGCACCCCGAGGCTTTCATACCCTACAATGCCGTTGCGATCCTTCTCCGCCAGGGGGATCACCTGGATTTTCGGATTTCCCAGCAAATTCCCGGGGCTGACCACATAGATGTTTGATTCCCCAAAAAGCCAGAGGCCCTTGCTGGCTTCATCGAGATGCATGCGCCCGGAAAGGTTTTGTTCCTTCTCCCAGACTGCCCTCAGGGTGGAGTCCCTTACAAATCGGTCCGCCCCCGGGTCGTACCTGAAAATTCCTTTTGAATAGGCATACAGGAGGTCTTCCCCGTGTTTTAGGATCCCCGAATCGTAGCCGATCAGTGTGGTGTCCACCTTAACCGCCAGGGCCCTCGAGTACCCGGGGTCCGTGGTTACCTTAAAGATGCCCTTGT
>CAZUZE010000282.1:0-3386 GCA_964624565.1 uncultured Robiginitalea sp. | reverse complement strand
TTTGTTCGCGCCCATATCAAGGCCCTTCTGCCGGTCCACTTCCTGGCCTTTGGCAGTGAGCAGGATGATGTAGGTCTCGGTGATCTTGAGTTCCTTTTTGACCTTCTGGCAGACCTCCATCCCATTCATCTTCGGCATCATCACATCGAGGAATACCAGGTTGGGCCGCTCCTCCTGTATGATCCTCAGGGCATCCGCCCCGTTGTCGGCAAACAACAGTTCCACCCCTTCGTCCTCGAGGTCTTCCAGGGTTTGTTCGATCAGCATCCGGATATGTGCCTCATCGTCGACTATCAGTAATTTTTTATCCATCGGGTCCTTGCTTTCGTTTTTGAATTTAGACTTGATCTTGCTACTGGTACACGAAGAACATGACGTTCTCCATCCCCTTCTGGAACTTGAGTTCCTTGATGGCCTTTTTCTCCAGCTTGTCCAGGGATTTGAGCATGATGATGTCCGGCTTCATTTCCGCTGCCATCTCCATGAGCTTATCCGGGTTGGCCTCCATCACCTTGTACCCCCTTGCCGTGAGCACATCGGTCAGGGACTTTACCGTGCTGGCGTCTTCATCCACCACCAGCACCCGCTTGCGGGAGACTCCCTGTTCCAGGAGTTCGTCCACTTCGTGGAAGAGCTTGTCCGTGTCGATGGGCTTGGTCAGGTAGCGGTCCACCCCAATGCGGAAGCCTCGTTCCCTGTCCTGCACGATCGACAGGATGATGATGGGGATGTCCATGGTGGCCGGGTCGTTCTTCAGGACGGCGGCCACGTCAAAACCATTGATCTCCGGCATCATCACATCGAGGATGATCAAATCCGGCTTGCTCAGGCGAACGGCATCCAGGGCGGCCTTCCCATTGGCGGCCTCCTTCACCTGGTATCCGGCATCGGTGAGCTCCTGCCGGAGCAGCGACCGGATGGGGGTATCGTCATCAACTACCAAAATGGTGGGGGTATCCTCCAGGGTCTTGCTCGAGGAGTGCTTGATCTGGGTTTTCAGGCTGCTGAGGATGCGGTCCAGCTGTATGGGCTGCTCCCCGTCCTGCCCCATCAGGGGGAGGGAGAAGAAGAAGGTACTGCCTACATTGGGTTCGCTGTTCATCCAGATGATGCCTCCGTGGTGCTCGATGATCTCGCGGCAGATCGGAAGGCCCAGCCCGGTGCCCTTGGGCTTGTCGGTCAGGGTATCCCCGGCCTGGCGGAAGCGCTCGAATATCTTGTGTTTGTCCGCCTCGGCAATCCCGATGCCCGTGTCCTGTACTTCCACGATCACCTGGTTGTTGTCCAGATAGGCCTCCACGGCCACCGATCCCTTATCGGTAAACTTGACTGCGTTGGAAAGCAGGTTGATCACCACTTGAATGAGCTTGTCCTCATCCCCGCTGATCAACGGCAGGTTGTCCGGGATGTTCTTCTTCAGCTTGAGCCCCTTCTCGTCAAAAAGGGACGAGGTAGCCGAAATGGCGCGGCTGATGACATCCTGAAGGAATACGGGCTTCATATTCCACTCCATGCGGCCGGATTCGATCTTGGCCAGGTCCAGCACGTCGTTGATCAGGCTGGTAAGGCGTTCCCCTTCCGATACGACTACGTCCAGGTTTTCACTGACCTGTTTCATCGTCTTTTTGATTTTCTGGTCATCCACATTCACAGCCGGGAAGACCTTGTCGACCAGCCGCTTGCGGATGATCTTGGCAAACCCGAGCACCGAGGTCAGGGGGGTGCGCAGTTCATGGCTCACAGTGGACAAAAAGGCACTCTTGGCCTCGTTGGCCTCTTCCGCCTTGGCCTTGGCCTCCCGGGCCTCCTCGTAGAGTTCGGCATTGTGGAGCGCCACCCCCACATTGATGGCAATGGTGCTCAGAAGGTTCTTGTCCTCCTCCGTGAAACGACCCGCCTGGGTGAGGCTCTGCACGCTCAGCACACCGATGATGTCATCCTCCACAGGAATGGGGACCCCCAGGTAGGAAATGGCCTGTTTGCCGGTCTGCTTGATGCCGTGCTTGTTGTACTCCGCCATGATATCGACATCCCGGTTGATCAGCATGGGCTGCCCGGACTGGATGATCTGGGAGGTCAGGCCCTCCCCGTATTTGAAGGGGGGCATGTCATCCCCGTCCTGGTAGGGGAAATTGATCATGTTCGACTCGTGGTCGAGAATGGCCAGGTAGGTGATATCGGAATTAAAGACTTCCTTCATCTTGTTGCCGACAAGCTGGATGAGCTCTGCCAGTTCCAATTTATCGTTCAGGGCCTTGGTGACGGAATTCACCGTTGCCAGCTCATTGAGGCGCTGCTGCACCTCCTTGGTGCGGTCCTGCACTTTTTCCTCCAGGGCTTTGCGCTGGTTGACCAGGATCCGGGTCCGGGCCCGTACGATGAAATACAACAGTGCAAGGGCGCCGAGGGCATAAAGAGCATACGCCCACCAGGTGCGGTACCAGGGGGGAGTAATGGCGAAGGGCACGGAAACTGCTTCCGACACCTCTCCATAAATATTCTTGGCCTTTACACTAAAGGTGTAGCTGCCCGGGGGCAGGTTGATGTATTCCCGCGAGGTTTGCAGGGTCCAATCAGACCACTTGGTGTCAAAACCAGCGAGCTGGGTGCTGTACTGTATTTCCTTCTGCCCTATAAAAAGGGGGGCAGCATAGCCAAAGTTGACCGAGTTGCGATCGTAGGGGAAGTCCAGGTTTTCGGGGATGTCGATATTCCCGTTATAGACAAGGGAGTCCCCAGCAATCGAAATACTTCGGATATCGGTATGAAAATCGGGTATCGTTGGAATTTCCAGGTTTCCTTCATAACGAATGGCCCCGTCAGGCCCTGAAAACCAAAGGACCCTGGTCCCGTCAGGATTGGGTTCCTCAGAATACATCGAAAAGATCCGGTTGCTTTGGATGCCCTTGAAAGTCTCCGTATTGGTGACCTGGTATTCCCCGTCGATTTTCTCAGCAACCATAATTCCCTTACCGGCGTTGAAAAAAAACTTGCCATCCGAAGTCTTCATAGGTCTCGTGCCAGGACGGTCCCAATCCAAATACTCGTCAAAGAAAAATGTACGCTCCTCGAAACGATCTTCCTCTTTATTATAACCATAGGTTTTCTCAACCTCACCGGAGAAAATGTACAGTTCGTCATCAATGAAATTAAACCCAATCCCCGCATCAGGCAGTCCTTTCTCAGTAGTGTATTTTACATATTCGGAGGCTTCAAGATCCAGCTTCCCGTCTACAAACGTCGGCACCAGCTTAACCATGACACCGTCCTCGCCGGTATCCGTCCACCAGTACCCCCCGGTGGTCTCCTCTATATCCCCTCCATTGGAAATCAATTTGTTGGTGGAGGATTCTTCTATAAACTGGTTCGCCTTTTCGTCGAAGTAA
>CAZUZE010000281.1:0-3388 GCA_964624565.1 uncultured Robiginitalea sp. | reverse complement strand
GCGTCCCGGGTATACCCTGTACGGGGGTCGATGGTGTGGACATATTTTTTACCCGTGAGGGAATCCAGCCGGAACTTCCGGTAGTTCCCCGAAGAGGCCATCGCACGGTCCGAAAGGGTGATAATCCGCTTGATCCTGCGGCCATCGAGGACCTGTGGGTCGTCAATGCCCACCACCCAGGGCTGCTCTTTAAGCCGGTTGATGCCGGAGGTCCGGAGTTCCCCGCCCACTTCCACGAGATAGTCTGAGACCCCGGCAGCTTCCAGCATCAGGCCGAGCCGGTCCACGGCGTACCCCTTGGCAATGGCATTGAAGTCCAGGCGCATGCCCGGGACCTCCATGACCACCCGGGAACCCGGATCCAGGGAGACCTTTTCCAGCCCGACGTATTGCAAAAGGCTGTCCACCCGGGTGCTGTCCATCTCAAGTGCGGCCCCGGGCCCAAAGCCCCAGGCATCCACCAGCGGGCCGACGGTGGGGTCAAAATAACCCCTGGTCTGTTCGTGTATGCGCACTGAGGCGGCAAAGACCTCGGAGAACATGGCGTCCACACGAACCGAGGTGTCCCCCCTGTTGATCCGGCTGATATCCGAATCCGGCAGGTAGGTGGAAAGCGACTGGTTGATGACCCTGAAAACCGAATCGATCCGGGGCTCGAAATCCGTCGTATCCGGGGAGAAGACCTTTATGGAATAGGAAGTCCCCAGGGCCCCGCCCTGGTATACCTGCTCCCGCAGGGGGCCACTGGTTTGGCAGGCTGCCAGCAGGGCCGCCAGGGCGAACAGCCAGGCGCCTTTAGATTTCAATAAGGCCTTCATAGTGCACGATGTATTGTTCATTGAGGTAAACGGGAAGGTTCCGGTCGGCGGCATTGGACAACCCCACCCCGGCATAGTAGGTCCTGGCTTCGAACTTCAGGGCGTGCTCCCGCACCTTCTGCATCAGTACCGGGTCATATTCGGCAGGGTTTTGGGGATAGGCCACAGGGCGGACCACGATAAAATGGAGGACCTTTTCCCTGAGGCAGACAAACTGGGGGTTTTTCCCCTTTTTGCTGTTTACTCCCATAAACTCGTACCCTTCGGCCTGCAGTTCCCGCCCCACGATGTTCATGGCGAGGTTGTGCAGTTCCTGTTCGGTAAGTGGTTTCATCAGCATTCTGGGATAAAAAAACCGATATGGAGCATATCGGTTTTTAAACACTATTCTATCAAGGGTTACCCTCCAAAGTCATCAAAACGGATGTTTTCATCGGGGATGCCAAAGTCTTCACCCATCTTTTGAACGGCCTTGTTCATAAGGGGCGGGCCGCAGAAATAGAGTTCGATATCCTCAGGGGAATCGTGGGTGCTCAGGTAGTTGTCGATAACGCAGTTGTGGATAAATCCGACGAACCCGTCCCCGGGGGCGTCGATGCTTTCCTTCACCTTCCAGTTATCCTCCTCCAGGGGCTCGGAGAGGGCCATATAGAACTTGAAATTCGGAAAGTCCTTCTCCAGCTGTTTGAAGTGGTCGATATAGAAGAGCTCCCTCTTGGAACGGCCCCCGTACCAGAAGGTCACCTTGCGGTCGGTCTTCAGGGTACGGAAGAGGTGGTAGAGGTGCGAGCGCATGGGCGCCATCCCGGCCCCACCGCCCACATAGAGCATTTCCGCCTCGGATTCGTTGATAAAGAACTCCCCGTAGGGACCTGATATGGTCACTTTGTCACCGGGCTTGCAGCCGAAGATATAGGAGGAGGCAACCCCGGGGTTCACGTCCATCCAGCCGTTCTTGCTCCGGTCCCAGGGCGGGGTGGCAATCCGGACATTGAGCATGATCTCGCGCCCCTCGGCAGGATACGAAGCCATCGAATAGGCCCGCTCCACCGTTTCGGTGTTCTTCATCACCAGGGGCCAGAGGTTGAACTTGTCCCATTCGGTGCGGAACTTTTCAGGGTCGTCGTGTTCCTTGGGGTGGGCCGTGATATCAAAGTCCTTGTAAGGAACCTCGCAGGGAGGGATCTCGATCTGAATATACCCGCCGGCCTTGTAGTTCATATCTTCCGGGATCTCCACCACGAATTCCTTGATAAAGGAGGCCACGTTGAAATTCCGGACCACGGTGGCTTCCCACTTCTTGATCCCGAAGACTTCTTCGGGAATGGTGATCTCCATGTCCTGCTTCACCTTTACCTGGCAGGCCAGGCGCGCGCCTTCGGTGAGTTCGCGCTTGGAGAAGTGGGGGGTTTCGGTTGGCAGCGCCTCCCCCCCTCCGGACAGGACATGGCATTCGCACTGGATGCAGGTCCCCCCTCCCCCGCAGGCCGAGGGCAGGAAAATCTTCTGGTTCCCAAGGGTGGAGAGCAGGGAACTGCCCGAGGGCACTTCGATCTGTTTTTCCCCGTTTATGGTGATGGTCACCGGGCCCGAAGGGGCCAGTTTTTCCTTGGTAAAGAGCAACAGGGCCACCAGGGCCATGACCAGGACCAAAAACGCCACTATCGTAATCAGGATTGTTCCAACTGTTGTGGTAGCTGCTATCATTACTACTTGTTTAGAGCATCATTATAGGAAATAACCACTTCCTCTTCCTTCTTTTTCGTTTCGCGATCTGCCACGGGCAGTGCTTCCCCGGGGGCGTCTGCTTCCCGAACCGCTGTTTCGGGCGCGGGGCTGTCCCCTCCTTCATCCCCTCCGGTGAGCATGCCCCCGAAACTCTGGAAACCGATGCCCATAAGGCCCGTAATGATAAAGGTAATCCCGAGGCCCCTTAAGGGAGCCGGCACATTGGAGTACCGTATTTTTTCCCGGATGGCCGCAATGGCAAGGATCGCCAGGAACCACCCAATCCCGGAACTGATCCCGTAATTCAGGGCAAGTGACAGGGACGGGATCTCCCGGGCCTGCATAAACAGGGACCCCCCCAGGATGGCACAGTTCACCGCGATCAGGGGCAGGAAGATGCCAAGGGAGTTGTACAGGGCCGGGGAAAATTTCTCCACGACGATCTCCACGAGCTGCACCATGGTGGCAATCGTGGCGATAAACATGATAAACGAGAGGAAGCTCAGGTCGTAATCCGCGTACTGCGGGCCGAGCCACGAAAGCGCCCCTTCCTGCAGGATGTACTGGTCCAGCAGCCAGTTCAGGGGAACGGTGACCCCGAGGACAAAGATAACGGCTGCGCCGAGGCCCACTGCCGTGGCCACCTTTTTGGAAACGGCCAGGTAGGAGCACATCCCCAGGAACACGGCAAAAACCATGTTGTCTATGAAAATCGACTTAAAGAATAATTCAAGATGTTCGAGCATAACGTATAGTTTCTGTTCTGTCTGCGACTAGTTCTCTTCAATCAGGGCCGTATTGCGCGAGCGCTGTACCCAGATGATAATCCCCACCACGATCAG
>CAZUZE010000280.1:0-3393 GCA_964624565.1 uncultured Robiginitalea sp. | reverse complement strand
CTATGTGCGTATTCCTCCCCAGGACGGCCGTCGGGTGTATCGCATTGATAAACGTGAAATCGGGGACAAGACGCGTGATTCGCCCCACCAGCTTACGGCGGGTCCAGTTATCCCCTATGGCTACTATACCCCCATGAATGTCATGGGCATCGATGATATGGAGCAGGTCATAGGCACTTCCGATGACCTCGTATCCGTTTTTTTTAGTACCTTTCTTAATATAGGAATCGACAAAACCCACGGGCCTGAATTCCGCGCTATTTTCAAGGATGTCCAGAATGACGCTGCCATGTCCGGAGGCACCAAAAATGAGTACATTTTTCATTAAATGTGTATTTTATCGATAAAAAGTTACCGTTCATCGATATTTCAAAAATAGAAAATTCCCGTGAGTTCCGACATATATAGCTCTTTTGCCATAATCCAGCTTTCGCAAAAAGCGGTAACGATCCCTGACCAACCCTCTTAAAAAACCGGGTATGGAACTCCCAAATGAAATCGTATTGCGGCCCCGTTTCCAGGAGCACCTTGCCGACCCGGCTTCGGAAGTACTCGGGCGCATCGAGCAGGCTACCCAAAGCCCGATACGGGTCAAAAGGATGGACGACCACCTCTTTATCAGCTTCGACGATTCAGAACGGCATTTCTGGTCCCCCCAGCTGCAGCTGGAAATCCTGGACGAAGAACAGGGAGGTTGCAGGGTGTACGGGCTCTACGGCCCGAATCCGACGCTGTGGACCTTCTTTATGTTCCTGCACTTCGGGGTGGCCACCCTTTTTGTCATCCTGGGGATCTGGGCGTACAGCAGTGCTTCCCTGGGACGCCCCTACGGGGTCCTGGTCGGGGGAATGGCCGCCATGCTGGTTGTCTGGTTCGCCTTTTACGCCTTTGGGCGCGCAGGCAGGGCCAAAGGAAAGCCGCAAATGCAGGAACTCTACCGTTTTTACACCGGAGCCGTGCGCCGGTGACTACTGGGAATTGTACCCAAAACGCCGAAGCTGTCGGGGATCGCTGCGCCAGTTCTTGTTGACCTTTACAAAGAGCTCGAGAAATACCTTCTTGTCGAAAAAGACCTCCAGGTCCTTCCGGGCTTCGGAACCCACGCGCTTCAGGGCCGCCCCTTTATGACCGATGATGATGCCTTTCTGGGAATCCCGCTCTACCATGATCACCGCCCCGATGCGGATCAGGTCCTCGCTCTCCTCAAATCGCTCCACCTCGATCTCCACCGAATACGGGATTTCCTTCTTGTAGTGTTTCAGGATCTTCTCCCGGATGGCCTCACTTACAAAGAAGCGTTCGGGGCGGTCCGTGAGCTGGTCCTTGTCAAAAAATGCAGGGCCCTCGGGGAGGAGTTCGAGGATCCGGTCGAAAACGGGCTGGATGTTAAACCGCTCCAGGGCTGAAATCGGGTAGATCTCCGCATTGGGAACCAGCTCCCCCCAGTAGGCTACCTGGGCTTCCAGTTCCTGCTGGTCCGTGGTATCGATCTTATTGATCAGCAACAGCACCGGTGCCCTGCTGCTTCTGATTTTCTCCAGGAAATGCTCGTCTTTGAGTCCCTTCTCCCCGATTTCCACCATATAAAGCAGCACATCTGCGTCATCCAGGGCCGTCTTTACAAAATCCATCATGGACTCCTGCAGGGCATAGGCCGGCTTGATGATCCCCGGGGTATCCGAGATGACCATCTGGAAATCCTCCCCGCTGACGATCCCCAGGATGCGGTGGCGCGTGGTCTGGGCCTTGGAGGTGATAATGGAGAGGCGCTCCCCCACCATGGCATTCATCAGCGTGGATTTGCCCACATTGGGGTTGCCGATGATATTTACGAAACCGGATTTATGTGCGTTCATTTTTCAGTTGGGTAAAGTAGCGTTTCATCTCCCGGTTGACCCTGGGGGCAAGGTACAGTACGGCCAGCATGTTCGGGATGCACATCAGGGCATAGGCCAGGTCGATCAGGTTGATCACCAGGTCCACAGAAGCCACGGCTGCAAATGTTATGGTGGCCACATAGTAATAATTGAACCACTTCCCCACCCTGGGGTTGGTCAAAAAAGACAGGCACTTCACCCCGTAATAGGAATAGGTAAAGAGCGTGGAAAGGGCAAAAGCGCTGACCACCAGCATGAGCAAGACGTCCCCGTATCCGAAGAGGGATTTTTTAAAGGCGATAAGCGTCATCAGGATCCCGTTGCTCTCGGCCTCGAGATAGGCCCCGCTCAGGAGGATCACTACAGCTGTCAGCGTGCAGACGACGATCGTATCGATAAAAGGCCCCAGCATGGACACCAGGCCTTCCTGTATGGGCTCCTTGGTTTTGGACTGCCCGTGGTACATGGGGGCGCTCCCAAGGCCCGCCTCATTGGAAAACACGGCCCGCCGGACCCCCAGGATGACAAGTCCCCAGAACCCGCCTGTGAAGGCGGTTTTAAAATTAAAGGCCTCGGTGAGGATGAGTTTCAGGGCCGGGAGGATCTCCCCGGCGTTGTTGGCCATGATGATCAGGACAGCGCCAAAGTAGAGCAACACCATGAATGGGACAATGGCTGTAGCCACCCGTGCGATTTTTTGCAGCCCCCCGAAGATCACCAGGGAGGTTATAACCGATAAGGCAATTCCGATAAGCAGCTTCCAGTTAAATTCCCCCAGGGCCGCCAAAGTCGTATCCGGGTCCACCACGTTCATAAAGGTCTGCGTAAACTGGTTAACCGTAAATACCCCGAGAAACCCTACCAGGCCGGCAATGCTGAAGAAAACCGCAAGGGGCCTCGCCCGGGGCCCGATCCCCTGTGTGATGTAATACATGGGGCCACCCTGCAGGTTCCCCTCCGCATCCGTCTGCCGGTACATGATGGCCAGGCTGCAGGAATAGAATTTGATGCACATCCCGATGATGGCCGTCATCCAGATCCAGAAAATAACCCCCGGGCCACCCATGTAGATCGCAATGGCCACCCCGGAAATATTCCCGAGGCCCACCGTGGCCGCCACAGCAGAGGAGAGTGCCTGCAGGTGGCTGACCTCCCCCGGGTCTTCCGGGTCGTCATACTTTCCGGCGGTAATCCCAATGGCGTGCCGGAAATACCGGTACGGCCGGAATCCCGAATAAAAGGCCAGGAACAACCCGCCCCCAACGACCATGACCAGCATGGCCCACTCGGCATACGGGATTAAAGCTAAAAGGAACCGGTCGATGACCTCCATAGGCGGAACTGATATGACCGAAGGTAGGGATTTTCAGAAAAAACAGGTGGTGCCGGAAAAAATTATATCCCTCAGGGGGGTTGATTAAACCAATAATGCGTTGTATATTTGCCGTCCACATCGCGGGGTAGAGCAGTAGGTAGCTCGTCGGGCTCATAACCCGAAGGTCGCTGGTTCGAGTCC
>CAZUZE010000279.1:0-3396 GCA_964624565.1 uncultured Robiginitalea sp. | reverse complement strand
TCCTGCACCTTGTTTATAAAACCGTTGACAACTTCTGCCCCCCAACCGGACTCCCCCCTTGCTTTTGGGTAATTTTAAAAAAACGAAGCGGATATGAGCTCACGATGTGCCGAGTTGGTTGGAATCAGGCCGGATTTATCATCCCTGATGCAAAACCAGACAGATCCCACCACGGACGAATATTTTCAGAACAAAACCCTGCGGCCGGTCATAAAGCTTCAGAATGACCTCCTGCTGGCCGCCTTCCGGAATTACGCCGTAAAACACAAGGGGCAGTTTTTTGAAATGGCACAGGAAAAAAAGATGAAGTACATCGAGAACGCGATTCAGAAGGATATCAAATTCCGGAATTCCCTGAAAGGAATGCTCATTGGCCAGTTTACCCTGGAGGAGTACGAACGCTACATCCAAAGCTCCTCTGCCCTGAATAAGCGCATGATGCAAATGGTAACGGAACGCCTTAAAGACCAGCTGCAGCTTCTAAGCCCGCCCTTAGTCAAGTATTGATTCCCCGTTCAGGTTCGTGGTGAGGATCTCGCTCATCAGGTCAAAATAGGGCCTGATCTGCCTGTAGGATTTGCCGACCTCTTCCAAAAATGAGGGTGAAAGCACTTGTGCGTCGGAAAAATTCCTGATAAAAATAAATTGCTTTTTCCGGATGAGGTCGATCTCGGGATGGTCCCGATCAAACCCTTTGGGGGCGGTTTTTACCGCCTCCCCCTGCAGGTCTCCCCAGATGGATCGGAAGGCGGGCCCTGAAACCACTTTCCGCAAGGACCCTGCATCCTGCTCAAATTCTTTGCGGATCCGCAGGAGGTCCTCCTTGTTCGGGTCCCAGAATCCGCAGGCGATAAAAGAGGCACCCGGCCGGATTCTCAGGTAGTACCCACCGCGCCGTTCTGCACCCAGCCTGGAAAAAGACATGGCAAAATGGGGTTTGTAAGGGGTCTTGTCCTTTGAAAACCTCAGGTCCCGGTAAATGCGGAAGAGTTTCACCTTGTCTATGGCATCGTGGCCCCGGAGTTCTGCGGTGACGGCCTCCCTGAACTCCACGGCATTTGCCCGGGCCGCTTCGTATTCCCGGCGGTGGGCTTCAAACCATTCCCTGGTGTTGTTCCTTTTCAGGTCGCTCAGAAATCCCAGTGTCTCCTTTGTTATCCGTGGCGCATCCATAGTTCCCGATTAGTAAAGAACCCCCACCGGGACCCGTCCCCGGGGATTCTAAAGCCTTAAAGTTAACGGTTTTTCAACAGGTCTCAACAGGATTATTGGATACCTTTAGGGCATTATAGTGACCCTTTATGGAATTAGACAGAATCATTACCGAAATAAAAGCCTGCAAGTCTGAAAATCCATTGCGATTCCGGTTGAAGCGCCTTATGGAATCCTTTACGGACCGTTTGTTCCTGACCCTCTTCGACTGTGAAACCCGCGTGGTGGAACAGATAGGGCCCCTTGAGGACGATTTCGAAGAGATCCTGCTCCTGTGCGGTTGGGACGCAAACCCGCCTTGCAGGGACTTGTGGAGGACCTATCTGGAAGAACTTCCCGGGATCCTGAGGTTGCTGAAGCTCGATGCGGCAGCTATCGAGGCATGCGATCCGGCCTCCAGTTCCAGGAAGGAAATCTATTTGGCTTACCCCGGGTTTTACGCCACCGCGATCTATCGGCTGGCACATCCCTTTTACGGGTATGGGCTGCCCCTTCTCCCACGCCTGATGACGGAGTACGCCCACCGGCAGACCGGGGTGGACATCAACCCAGGGGCCCAGATTGGCGAATCTTTTTTTATAGACCACGCCACCGGGGTGGTCATAGGGGAGACCGCCGTGATCAGGAATAACGTAAAGATCTACCAGGGCGTCACCCTGGGGGCCCTGTACGTGGCCAAAGAACTTCAGAAGACAAAGCGGCACCCGACGATAGAGGACAACGTGACTATCTATGCCAATGCCACCATCCTCGGGGGGAATACCGTCATCGGGGCCAATTCGATTATAGGGGGGAATGCCTGGATCACCGAATCGGTCCCCCCAAATTCTAAAGTCTACCACACCCCGGAAATCCATATCAAAACCGAAGAGGATGCCCTTTGAGATGTTTGACCTGATCGGCAACACCCCCCTGGTGGCCTGCCGGAAACTCCTGGTAAAGCCCGGGGTCACCCTCCTGTTTAAACTGGAAGGGCAGAACCCGGGCGGGAGCGTCAAGGACCGGGCTGCCCTGAATATGATCCGGTCTGCCCTTGAACGCGGGGATATCCACCCGAAGACCCCGCTGATTGAAGCGACAAGCGGCAACACGGGCATCGCCCTGGCGATGATTGCAAGCCTCTACGATATGAACATAGAACTCGTCATGCCGGAGAACGCGACCCGGGAACGGGTACAGACCATGAGGGCCTACGGGGCCAAAGTGACCCTCACCCCTGAGGCCGAAGGTATTGAAGGTTCGAGGGACCTGGCCGAAAAAAAGGTCCGGAGCGAGGGATTTGTGATGCTCGACCAGTTCTCCAACCCCGATAACTGGAAGGCACATTACCGGACCACCGGCCCTGAAATCTGGAATGCCACAGGGGGGAAAGTCACCCATTTTGTCTCCTCCATGGGGACTACCGGGACCATCATGGGCACTTCCACATTCCTGAAGGAACAGAATCCCGGTATCGCCATCGTGGGGGTACAGCCCGATGCTGACTCCTCCATCCCCGGGATCCGAAAGTGGCCCGAGGCCTACCTCCCCAGGATCTACGACCCTGCCAAAGTGGACCGCATCCTGGAGGTGAGTGTTGAAGAAGCCCGGGAAACGGCAAAAGCCCTGGCAGCGCAGGAAGGGATTTTCGCGGGGATGAGCAGCGGCGGGGCCACGGCCGCGGCCCTGAGGCTGGCCCGGGAACTCGATGAAGGGACAATCGTTTCCATTGTATGTGACCGGGGGGATCGCTACCTCTCCTCAGACCTCTTTGAATAAAAAAAAACGCCCGAAGGCGCTTTGTTTTTAAGGGTCCCGATGCTTCAGGAGGCCATGGGTTCCTTCAGGAATTCGGAATCCGCGCGGTTCCAGGCCGAGAGCATCCAGCTGATCTTTTCAAGCTCCCGTATATAGGCCCCAATCAGGTCTATGGTTCCCTCATCCCCTGCTTTTTCAGCTTTTTCAGTGATTTCATACATCTTGTGAATGAGGATCTGATGGGCCCCGAGAAGGTCCCGCACCATTTCTGAATCCGTGAGGTCCGACTTGGACTCTTCGATGGAGGCGACCCTGAGGTAGTCCCCCAGGTTGCTCATCGGGCGATACCCCAAGGTAAGGACGCGCTCGGCAATCTCATCGATCTTGGAGCGGGCATCGGTATAGAGTTGCTCAAATTTTTCATGCAATTCAAAAAAATTCCGGCCG
>CAZUZE010000278.1:0-3432 GCA_964624565.1 uncultured Robiginitalea sp. | reverse complement strand
CCCCGAAGAGGAAGGAGTAGTTGGCGTAGGCGGACCGTGCGCCCATTTCGAATTTGGCCTCCAGCTTTTCAAGGGTTGTGGTCTGTGGAACTGTATTGGGCTGCTCCATAAAGCTGGTAATCCCCCCGGCCAGGGCCGCCCTGCTCTCAGAGGCGATATCCCCCTTGTGGGTGAGCCCCGGCTCCCGGAAATGCACCTGGTCGTCGATAAGACCGGGCAGCAGGTAGTTGCCCTGAAGGTCGATCACCCGGGCATGGGCGTCGCTCAGATCCGTCCCAATGCGCGCTATCCGGGCCCCCTCGATAAGGAGGTCCCCTTCCCGGATGCTGCCTTCATTGACCAGCCGTGCATTTTTAAGAAGTGTTTTACCCATTCTAAAATTCATTTTTGCGAAACACGCTCCGGGCCTTCATACTGATGACCCCGAAGACGGCTTCCCATACAATGGTTTTACTCATTTTGGATTCCCCCTTCTCGCGGTCCGTAAAGACGATGGATACCTCCTGCAGCCTGAACTTTTTAAGGTATGCCCTGAACTTCATCTCGATCTGGAAGGCATATCCCACAAACCGGACCGAATCCAGGTCGATGGCCTGCAGGACGGACCGGTGGTAGCACATAAACCCGGCGGTCGGATCGTGGATTTTCATCCCGGTAATCATCCGGACATAGATCGAGGCCCCGTAGGAGAGCAGGATCCGTTTTAGGGGCCAGTTCACCACATTGACCCCCTTTTTATAACGGGAACCTATGGCAACATCTGCCCCGTCGAGGCAGGCCCGGTGCAGCCGGGTCAGGTCCGAGGGCCGGTGCGAAAAATCCGCATCCATCTCAAAAATATACTCATAGGGACGCTGCAGCGCCCACTTAAAACCGTGAATATAGGCCGTCCCAAGGCCGGTCTTCCCTTTCCTCACCTCAAGGTGGAGGGATTCCGGAAACTCCCCTTGCAGTTCCGCGACCCGTGCAGCCGTGCCGTCCGGGGAATTGTCGTCCACAATCAAAACGTGGTACGCCCGGGGCAACTCGAAAACCGCACGGATAATGGCCTCGATATTCTCAATTTCATCATAGGTGGGAATGATTACCAGGCCTTCCGCCATACCAGTGGGTTTGGGCAAAAATACCAAATTTAGCTTGGTGGCCGGTACGCAAAGGGTTTTTTTACCCTCCCGGAGGACGGAAAATCAAATCGCTTATTTTATACCTTTGCCCCAATGCAGGCATCTATGAACAACTCCCTTCCCAGGCCATTGCTTTTTTTGTTGGGGGGCGTGCTGCTGATCAATTTGCTCCAGGCCTTTGCCACAGAACTGATCTATGACGAGGCGTACTACTGGTACTATTCCCAAAACCTGTCTTGGGGCTACTTCGACCACCCGCCCATGGTGGCCTGGATGATCGGGCTGGGGTACTCCCTGTTTGAAAACGAGTTAGGCGTCCGGCTGGTGAGCTGCCTGATGGGGGCAGGGACCGCAATTATCATCTGGTCGCTGACCGCGAATCCGGATAATAAGCCATATTACAAGGAATTCTTTGCCTGGATCCTCTCCATCCCCCTCCTTCATGCCTATGGGTTTTTAAGCCTTCCGGATACGCCGCTCCTGTTCTTTACCGCCCTCTTCCTCTGGGTATACAGCAGGTTCATCGACCGGCCCGGAGCAGGAATTGCCACGGCTCTTGGCGTTTGCATGGCCCTGCTGATGTACAGCAAATACCACGCGGCACTGGTGATCCTCTTCACCCTGCTGTCAAACCTGAGCCTGTTGAAAAACAAATACGCCTGGCTGGCCCTTGGGGTATCCCTCCTCTGTTACCTGCCCCACCTGAACTGGCTCTTTTCCAACGATTTTGTATCCGTTGAATTCCATCTTTTTGAACGTCCGAACCAGCCCTATAATTTCTCAAAATTCACCCTGGGATTCCTTCTGAACCTGGTGGCGCTTTTCGGCCTTACCTTCCCCGTGGTCTACAAAACCCTTTTTGCCTACCGGGCCGAAAACCGAATCCAGAAAGCCCTGGTTTATCTCACCTACGGCATCCTTATATTCTTTTTTATCTCCAGTTTTCAGCGCCGGGTACAGACCCAGTGGCTGGTGGTCATCAGTATTCCCGTGGCGGTTATCGTGGCGCAACGCCTCATGGAACAGGCCGTAATCCGAAAATGGATCTGGCGGTTGAGCCTCGCCAATCTGGCCGTCCTGCTCTGGCTGCGGGTGGGCCTGGTGTACGAGCCCCTCTTCCCCGGCCATTTCGAAAGCCACGGGAACCGGCAATGGGCAGGCAACCTCAAAACCCTGGCGGACGGCGTGCCTGTGGTCTTTGAAAACTCCTACAGAAAAGCATCCATGTATGGCTTCTATTCCGGGGAGCCTTCCATTTCCCTCAACAATGCGTATTACCGGCTCGACCAGTATGCCATCGATGGGTCTGAAGCCCGGGTACAGGGAAAAAAAGTATTCTATGTCTACAAGGAAAGGGAGGGCCAGGGGCCGTACTACCTCGATGCGCAGGGGAAGAAAAAATACGGGAGGTTTATCGAAGACTTTTCCTCCTTCCGAAACCTGAAGGCGGGATTGCCCATGGGGGAAAGGCTCGTTGCCGGAAAAGAATATCCCCTGTGGATATACAATCCGTACGAAATTAACGTTCCATTAAAGGACCTGAAAGTAGGGGTTGCCTATCTGGACAGGTCAAAACGGCTTAGTGAAGTCCGATCCGCAGGCCCGGTGGCAGGTCCTGAAGGCACCCTCAGCCCGGGGGATACGCTCAGGATGGTGATCAGGCTTCCGGAGCCGGAGAAATCAACCCCGGTCTATGTCCGTGCCGTCCTGTCGGAAAACGGCCTGCCCTGGGGCATCAATGGAAAGGCACAACGAATTGACCCATAATGGAGGCACTTGACCGGGTAGTACAGAACAACGACTGGATCACGCTCATCTTTGTGCTGAGCCTGATCCTTCTGGTCTTCGGCAGGGCTTTTTTCCCGAGCCGGTTTCAGAATTTTACCATCCTCCCCTTCAACAACAAATACATTTTCCTCTACAACAAAAAAGGACGCCTGACCCATGGGTTCCATATCGCCATGAGCCTTTTCATGTTCCTGAACCTGTCCCTGTTTGTCCTGTTTGCCGCCTCGGCGCTTTTCAATACCCAACTGACCCCCGGGGGTTCCCTCCTGCTCGTTTCGGGGGGTGCCCTGCTGGTGTATTTCCTCCTTAAAATAGGGATGCAGCTCGGCGGGGGGCTCATCCTTGAATTCAGCAAAATTACCTCCTCCCTCATTTTCAAAAAAATGACCTATCTGCAATTAGGCCATTATGAGACCATCGATCAATTGGAAGCAGCCCGGAAGTTGGCTGCGCTGCCCTATGTCGACGCCAACCGCATCGGTATTTTCGGGTGGAGCTATGGCGGGTATATGACGCTGAT
>CAZUZE010000277.1:0-3442 GCA_964624565.1 uncultured Robiginitalea sp. | reverse complement strand
AAACAGGAACAGGAAGAGGCATTCCAGGTGCCACTGGAAACGGTCGTATGAGGTGGTAAACTGAAATCCCTTGTCGGTGTAATCCAGTTCAATCTTGGATTTCGAAAGGGTATCGGATTGCCCCCTAAGGCCCCAAGCGAAAATCACGAAACAGAAAAACAAAAGCCTGCTGGCCCCCTTGTATGTAACACATCCCGGCATAGTCTGGCATTTGTTTGGGGCACCAAAGTACCAAAAACCTATAGATTGTCGTCAATCCGCAAACTGGGGCTCCTGGCCTCCACCCATATGGACATTCAGAATTTCAACTTCTCGTCCTTGTCCCACAATCCCCAGTAGGCCCCCACATCCCCTTCGGCCCCTACCTTCCAGGATTCGTCAAAGGAAGAGAAGTAAAAGACCTCAATGGAGTCCTCTGCAGCCCATTTCTGGGTGCTGATGAAATATTTCAGGAAATTTTCATAGGACGGATGGGCCCCTCCTGTATTGCTTCCCATACTGGGCCATCCGGTTTCAGAAATAATGACCTTCTTCCCTCCCCCGGCTTTCAGGGCCCTTTGGAACATGTCCTTCATGTAGAGTATCGAATAGTCGAGGGCACACCCCTCCCAGAACGGGTAGCAATTGGCAAGGACCACGTCGCAGGCCGCGGTTATCCTGGGATGGTCCGCAAATTCGTAATACGCATCCACATAGCCCACGGGAACCCCTGGGATCCCGGCTTTTACCCGGGATAGGAAACCGAGGAGTTCATCTTCGCTAAGGTCCCCCCTCAGCAGTACCTCGTTGCCGACCGCCGCGATATCCACAAATCCTTCTTTGGCCAGGGAAATGAGGTTTTCAACTTCTTCGTGGTTTATTTCGGGGTCATCGCCCAGCCAGGCACCCACCATGGTTTTCAGCCCATATTCCCGCGCAATCCTTGGAATCTCCTCATTGCCTTCCGTACAGGAAAAGGACCGGATCCAGCTCGTATAGGGCCGGATGAGTTCCATCCGCCTGCGAATCTGGGCCTCTGAGATCCTGTCGCCCGGTTTTTGCCCCTCTTCATAGGGGCTGAAGCACAGCCCGTGCATCCCGTTCTCCAGGACCTTCAATGCGAGGGCTTTGAGGTCTTCGGTTGATTTTCCACTATAATCCAGGGCTGCAAGCGCCAGGTGTTTCTCCTTTTTGTACGACATTACTAAGAGTATTTTAAACGGTCATTCTGGTCCCATAAGCCCCATCCGGCACCCACATCCCCTTCGTGATGCAGTTTCCAGGACTCATCGAAAGATGAAAAGTAAAAAAGTTCCAGCTTATTCTCACGCTGCCATTTACTGACATTGATAAAATATTTCATGGCATTCAGCGTCGTGGGCTCCGCAGCCCCCGTATTGCTTCCCCGGTTGGGCCATCCCGTTTCCGTAATGATGACGGGTTTCCCCATGGCCGACTCCCGGGTCAGGGCGTACATTTGCCTCAAATACCCTGTGGCCTGATCAATGGGTGCCCCTTCCCAGAAGGGGTAGCAGTTTGTCAGGATCACGTCGCTGGCGGCGATCAGCCCGGGGCGCTCGAGCAACTGGTAATAAGCATCCACATAGCTCACGGGAATATCCGGAAGGGCCGCCTTCACCCTGTGCAGATATTCCAGCACTTCCTTTTCCGGCAGTTCATTGCGAAGGAGCACTTCATTGCCCACCGCGGCGATATCGACATAGCCGGATTTGGCCAGTTCAATTAGGGCCTGAATTTCCTTTTCATTCCGGGCCCGGTCCTTTCCGATCCACGCCCCCACTATCGTTTTAAGTCCTTTTTCCCGGGCCACTTTAGGGATGAATTCATTTCCATCAGTACACGAAAAGGAACGCACCCATTTGGTGTACGGCTCAATGACTTGCATCCGCCTGCGGATCTGGGCCTCGGAGAGGATGTCACCGATGTCCTGGCCCTCCAGGTAAGGGCTAAAGCACAGTCCATGGATGCCTTCCTTCAAAGATTTTGAAAAAGCTTCCCGAATCTCGGACTCGCCCATGGACCCGAAGTCGACATCCGGGGCGAGGTCCAGGGCGGTGTCCCCGGCTACCAGTGACCGCAGCTTTTCAGGTGGGTAGGAAGACGGGGCACTTGGAGGTGCAGGACGCTTACGCCTGTCGAGTTCGGCCCGGATTTCATTGGCCCTCGCTTCCGTCACGTCGTAATCCCACATCACGAAAATGGCGATAAGGGTCCCGAAAATTGGCACTCCGGAGTAAAAGGCCCTTAAACCGGTTATGGCACCCTCTGTCTGTACGGCCGCCTCGGGGTCAAACCCTACAAGGGAGAGGATCGCCCCGCTGAGCAACCCCGCAATGGCAAAGCCAAATTTGACCATCCACCAGTAAATCGCCCCGAAAATCCCTTCCCTCCGTTTCCCGGTATTAAGTTCATCGAGGTCGATCACGTCCGCCGTCATGGACATCATCAGGACAAAGAGGCTTCCGATCCCAAATGAGAAAAAGGGGAGGGCGAAGATAAACATATAGGGCTTGCCAGGGATGAACAGGAACCAGAGCATGATATACCCGATTACGGAAATCCCCTGGGAGAGCACAAAGGCCTTCTTTTTGCCCACTATCTTGGACATTTTTGCCACTATGGGGATTACAAGAAAGGTGGTGATCAGGGCGCCCAGGCTGCCGAAAAGGGTCGGCCAGATCCCGGCTGCCCCGGCATCCCCGTTAAACAAATAGTAAACGACGATAAAAAAGGAAAAGGCCGCAATGGTGTTAAAAGCATTGAAAATAAAGAAGGTGGCGATACAAAGCTTGCGGAACGGCCTGGACTTAAAGGCCTCCTTAAAGCCCTGAAGGATTTCTTTCAGGCTGCCCCCTATATGCCTGATCGTCAGGGGAGAATAGTTTTCGTTCAGGGTGGATTTGCTTTTGAGGAAAATGGCCGGGACCATGGCGAAAAGCATACAGATGATTCCCACCCAAATAGCCAGCTCCCGCGTGGCCACATCGGCGGATTCGAACCAGCCTTTATCGTACATGATCACCCAGAACCAGGGGGCGATTACCCAGGCCCATTGCCCGATCCACTGGGCAATGGCCATGATATCGGTCCGTTCGTGGAAGTCATTGCTCATTTCATAGCCCATGGCCACGTAGGGCACGCTGAAGATGGTCAGCCCCAGGTAGAACACAAAGGACCAGAGCAGGAAATAGGTGAAATTATAATCCACCCCGTTCTCCCGGTACAACTGCCACATGACCACAAAGGAAATCCCCATGACCAGCGCCCCGAGGAAGACATATTGCCTTCGCCTGCCCCACTTTGATTTGGTATTGTCCGAGATAAAGCCCATGATCGGGTCTGTGATGGAATCGAAAACCCTGGGCAGGAAAAACAAAACGCCCCACATCCAGCCCGGAAAGCCGAGGTCCTGTACAAGGACAACCATAAAAATGCCCAGGGC
>CAZUZE010000276.1:0-3479 GCA_964624565.1 uncultured Robiginitalea sp. | reverse complement strand
GTAGGACTCATGCCGGGATAGGGAATCCGAGGTGCGCATGCTGCTGATCAGTGGGATGGGGGTATACTGCATCCTCCCGGCCCGGACCGGAAGCCCCATGTTGGCCATGACGATGCTGAGCCCCGCAGCCCTTAGGAAAGTGCTTTTTCCCGCCATATTGGCCCCGGTAATCACCATGAAATGCCCCTTCTGCAACTGAAAATCATTGTATACCGGGGTTTCGAAAAGCAATGGGTGGGCCAGCCGGGAAGACCTCACACAGACTTCTTCACCGTTGAGGATTTCGGGATACACGTACCCCGGGTGGTTAAACCCGAAATTGGCCAGGCTGTTGATCGCATCGAAGCGGGCAAGGGCATCAAACCATGCCCCCACCTGCTGGCCATGCAGGCGAATCCAGCGTTCCACCGCCCGGGCCTGCCGGATATCCCAGAGCAAAAAAGCGTTCCCGAAAAGGGCGATGATCAGGTTGTTTCGCTGTTCCAGGGCCCCGATGATCCGGCTGAACTCCCGCAGCCGTTCGGAGACCGCAGGCCCCTCGCCCAGGAAGGTGGCCCGCGTATCCTTTAACCAATCCGCCCGGAACGACTCCCCCTCTATCTGTGCGACGAGCCGGCGGTACTGGCTGAAGGTGTCCTGCATTTGTCCGGTGGTTTGCGAAAGGGCACCGATGCGTTTTGCGAAGGGCAGGCTGATGAGCAGCCCTGCGAAAAACAAAGCGATCAAAGCGCCCAGGGGCAGGAGCTGCAGCACAAAGAGCACCCATGCCGCGGCAGAGATTATCGAAAAAAATTGGGGCAGCATCCGGGTCCAGGAGGGCATTACCGTACGGTAGCCGGAAAACCAGGAAACCAGCCGGGGGCTGGAAACGGGGGTCCTGATTAGGCAGGCGGTGGCCGTGAATTGCTGCCGCCACCCCACCCGTGGGGCGAGCTCCTGTACTGCCTCCTGTTTGCCCGCAATCCCCTCATAGTCATTCGAGGCCAGCCACCGGGCGAGCAATTCCTTTCCGGCCGGCAGCCCGTTGCGATTGAGGTACTGGAAAAAGGAATTCGGGCCGAATAAATCCAGGTCGTCGCTGTAGGCGTGCCCGGGCTCCCTGTATTCGGAACCATCTTCAAGGCTATTGAAGGTACCTCCGAGCACATCGAGTTCCGTCTGGTTGATCCGGATAAGCTCACCCAGCCTGGCCGCTTCGTACTTCAGGTCCTGGTGGCGGGAGACCAGGTAGGCGAAAAGCCCCAGCAGGGCTGCCACCCCCAACCCATAGAACGCCTGCCCGTCCAGGGCCAGGTATCCGCACAGGGCCGCCGAGGCAAACAACAGGAGCCGTATGCCTGACGAGGCGCGCAGTTTCTTCTTTTGCAGCCGGGCTGCCTCGTTGTAGGCTGCAACCTTCTTTGCGTAAAAACGATGGGGATCCGTCATTTGGTGTTTTGCAGGGCTTCGCGGGCTTTCTTGGGCAGTGAAGCGACAATCAGTTCGTAGGAATGGTCCGTGAGTTCCTTTATGAGCTTTTCGGGAAGCTGCTCCAGGTAGATTGTATTCCACATGGCCTTGTTCATGTGATATCCGGGGAGGATGCGCCCGTCATACCGTTCCCTGAGGTCAATCGCGCGTTCCGGATCGCACTTCAGGTTTGCCTGGGGAGGATAGCGGTCCAGGGCCAAGATTGCAAAGATCTTGCCCATTACTTTAAACACGAGGACATCCTCCCCAAAGGGAAATCCCTCGGTGACACCCTGTTTTGCTATGCAGTACGCTCTGAAGGCCTCTATGTGCATGGATGGCGCGAATTATCACTCAGGGTTTGAGCCCCTGGGCGTCATATACCACAAAACGCTCCAGCAAGGCAGAAGTCTGTTCTATAAACGCGAGGTGGGCCGCCTCCGTCTGATAAGCCTGCTGGGCCAAGGCAGAGTCAAAGGTGACGATCATGGCGTAGGTAAAGGAATCATCCACAACCCCCCGGGTGGCCTTTGGGGGGGTCCCAATGAAATTCGTCCGGGTATATTCGGAGTTTTTAAAAAGCGTCCTCAGGCCCGTTTCGAACTGTTCCCGCTCCGCGGCATTTTCCGGGTTTTTGAGCCAGAAATACACCACATGGGCAAAGGAAGGGTCAAAGGCATTCGGGTCTTTGGATTCCTGGCCCTGGGTGGCCGTTTGAAATAAAACAAACAGGTGCAGAAAGAGAATCAATCGTTTCATGGGGCACTATTTTTTGGCGGGTTCTTCGGGAATCGGGGAGGCTTGCTTAACCCTCGGGTTCAGCAGTTGTTCCACGGGGCCATCGAGTTTCAGGGCTTCATAGTCCAGCTTCCACCCCAGGGTTTCCACGATCTTCTCCATAAACAGGATGGCCTCCAGGGCCTCGTGGTTCGCAGTTTCCATCAAACCGCTTTCAGGTATTTTTTCGCGGATATGCGCCTTTGCCTCCTTGTTCATACTGGTCATGTCATCCGGGGTAAAGGCATTGAAGATGTCATTGCGGATATCGTAGAACTCCAGTTCGGGTTCAATGGACAGGATTTCAGGGGGCGGAAAATTCCCCAGGATGATCCTGCGCGTTTCCGGGTCCGCTGATACTTTAAGCTTCTTAAAATCGTACCCGATATGGGCTTTTGCATTGATGACGATTAGGGCCTTTTTCTTGCTCCCGAACAGGTTCATAAAATGCCCTTTGCGGTTCTCATACCTGTAGATTTCTGCAAAATCCCCTTCCACGGAGATGAGTTTGCAGACCGAACGGACCTTTTCCAGGAGGACGGAGGATTGCTGTATGGTAAGCTCTTTTTGTTTCTTTTTGTTCAACAGGGAATACCCCCAGTACATCAACAGGGCTCCCAGAACCAGTCCCAATGCTAACTCAGCCATTGATTTTCAATTAAATAATCCAGGGCCTGATTTCCCGGAGGCCCTTTGCCGGATTCTCCCTCGCCCCTTATCCCTGAACCAGCCTGATGGGAAAGAGGATGGGCCTGCTCGGGCTGGCGTCATTTTCAAAGGCCGCCATCTGCAGGTTTAAAAGATAAATCCCGTCCACCACACTGTCGGGCACATAGATGAGTTCCGTGATGGTCGCCCCGGGCCTCGGGTCGGATGGGAGGCCCCAGAACGCCTTGTGGGCCGCAAGGGCGCCACCGTCCTGCTCCCGGTCCACGGAAGGGAGGTCGAGCAGCAGATGCACCACGCCCCGGGCGCGAAGCCAGGAAGCCGCCTCGGCTTCCAGATAGGGCGGGTTCGTGCCCGAATACAGCTTTTTCGTGCGGGACTTTGGATTAGGTAATGTCCTCAATACCAGGGCTTCCGGAAGGGGTTCCCCCAATACACGCTGCAGCAGTGAACGTGTTACAATTTGGTCCTTCCCCCTTTTTTCCGGCGCAATGCTGACAAGGCGGGCGGGAAGCCAGGGTGCCGGCGGTCGCTCCAGCACGGACTCCGCCTCTGCCGTAATATGGCCCAGGCATTCGGTATGGGTT
>CAZUZE010000275.1:0-3487 GCA_964624565.1 uncultured Robiginitalea sp. | reverse complement strand
GTGGCATCCCGGCCCGGGAGCTGGTCCGCCTGGTCCATCATCGAGTACAGGTACCGCCACTGGTCTGCGAGCATGGGCTGCATGTAGATCCCCTCTTCGGTCTGCACCTCCGCGAGCACCTTTTCAAGGGTGGCCAGGCGGGATTCCTCCGATTCCGACCGTGGATTTTTGGCTTTCAACGCCTTTATTTCATCTTCAAGGGCCGTTTCGAACCGATAGGTCTCGCTCACCCGGTCCCGGATGTCCCCGAGCATCTGAACCTGTTGTTTCACCTGTGCTTCCGTCACACCAGCGGCTTCCACACGGGGATCCATCAGGAGTTCAAAAGTCTGGCTGCTCGTTTCCGATCCGCGAGTCAATACGGCGGTGTAGGTACCCGGGGCCGCAAGGGGGCCGTTGCGGTACCTCCGGTTTTTATTGGAACTCCAGGGCCCGGCCAGGGTCATGTCCCATCGGAAGCGGTTGAGCCCCTTTTGCTTTGTAAGGGATTCTGAAACCAGGTATTCGGTGAAATTCGTCCCCATGTCCCGCTGTGGCCCTGTGTTGGCCGATGGGATGGAATCGCTGGAAAAGGCGGTAAGGACCTTGCCGGCGGCATCGCGAATTTCAAGGGTCACGGGGGCCTCGGAACCTTCTTCCAGGAAGTAGTCCAGGAGCACGCCCGGCCTTGGGTATGAGGGGGTATCCGAGTCCCAGGCCCCTGAGGGCGTACGGAAGCGGATCGCATTGGCAGGCTTGAAGAGATGGGTCCCACTGAGCGTATTCAAGTCCTTTTGCCGCAGCGGGTTGACCTGGTCGAGGATCCAGAACCCCCGTCCCATGGTGGAGAGCACCAGGTCCCCCCGGTGTACTTTCATGTCGGTGACCGGGGTAACCGGAAGGTTCTGCTGGAACGGCTGCCAGTGTTTGCCGTCGTCCTGGGAGACATAGACCCCGTTCTCGGTTCCCGCATAGAGGAGCCCCTCACGCCCGGGGTCCTCCCGGACCACCCGGGTCGGGACATCTTCCGGAATCCCATTGGTTCCGGGGGTCAGCAGGGTCCAGCTCCTGCCGTAGTTTTCGGTCTTGTAGATGTAGGGCTTCGGGTCCCCTAGCATGTACCTGAGGACCGCAGCATAGGCCTTGGCCGGATTGTGGGGCGAAGGTTCCACGGCGTCCACCCGACCGCCGGGCGGAAGTTTTCCGGGGGTAACCTCCTCCCAGTTCTTTCCCCCATCCCGGGTCAGGTGAATCGGCCCGTCATTGGAACCCACCCAGATCACCCCTTCCTGTACCGGGGACTCCCGAATGGCGTAAATGGTACTGTAAAATTCCTCCCCTGTGACATCCCGGGTGATCGGGGCCCCGGAAATCACCTGCTTGTCCGCTTCAAAGGCGGTGAGGTCCGGGGAGATGATTTCCCAGGTCTTTCCCTCATCTGTCGTCCTGTGGACGTACTGGGAGGTATGGTAGATCACCCCGGGGTTGTGGGGCGATACGTGGATCGGGGAGACCCGCTGGAAGCGAAACTTCAAATCCTTCGGATTGTGGCCATACATGTTTGAGGCCCCCACATAGTAGGACTGCTCCGTTCCGGTCCTCTTGTTATAGACCGTAAAGCGGCCCTTGCAATTGGAATAGACAATGTCCGGATTGGTCGGATGGGGCACCGCAGGGCCTGTTTCACACCCCCCGGTATTCTGGATAAACCCGATGCCCGGGGCCTGGATCCCGTAAGGGGGCATGCTGGGGACCGCCACGGTTGAATAGTTGTCCTGCTGGCCTCCGTAAAGCCAGTACGGATACTGGTTATCCACCTCCACCTGGTAGATTTCGGCAGTGGGCTGGTTGAACTGGGTGGACCAGGTCTCGCCACCATTATGGGTGACATTCGCGCCCCCATCGTTGCTCTGTATGAACAATTGCGGGTTTTCAGGGTTGATCCACATATCGTGGTTGTCCCCGTGGGGCGGCCTCATCCGGTCCCAGGTTTTCCCCCCGTCCACGGACTTAAAGTATCCCGTGGCCATGGCGTAGATCACCTCGGGGTTTTTGGGGTCAACCTTTATGTTGGTATAGTAAAACGGCCTCGAGCGGATCCCGTCATGGGAGGACACCTGCGTAAAAGACTCCCCCTGATCCACCGATTTGTAGAGGCCTCCTTCCTTTCCCGGGGCTTCCACCAGGGCGTAGACAATCCTGGAATCAGAGGGGCTTACTTCAATGTCGATTTTCCCGATCAGGGAGGAGGGCAGCCCTTTCTCAACCCGGTACCAGTTCTTCCCGCCGTCGAGGCTTTTATAGATCCCCCCTTCTTTGGGCGTTCCCCCGCTGATGATGGTCCAGGGTTTGCGAACGGCCTTCCAGGCCGCAGCGAGCAGCACGTTTGGGTTGGTCGGCAGGAGTTCCACGTCCGAAACCCCTGTTTCTTCAGAGATGAACAAGGTGCGGGACCAGGTCCTTCCCCCATCGCTGGACTTATAAAGCCCCCGTTCCGGGTTCGGACCGAACGCCTTTCCAATGGCTGCGACATAGACCGTGTTGAAATCCGAGGGATGCAGGCGAACCGCACCGATCTGTCCCACGTTTTCCAGGCCGATTTCCTGCCAGGTGGCCCCTGCATCCACGGACCTGTACATCCCCTTTCCTTCGATAACATTGCTCCGCAGGCCATCCGACCCGGTTCCCACATAAATGACATTCGGGTCGTTGTGGGCAACCGCAATAGCCCCTATACTGGGGGTTTTGAAAAACCCGTCCGAGATATTGTGCCAGGAAGCGCCGTAGTCTTCCGTTTTCCAGAGGCCTCCCCCGGTGGCCCCGAAGTAAAAGGTGGACGGTGCTGTTGCCACCCCCGCCACGGCAGTGACCCGCCCACCCCGGTAGGGCCCGACTTCCCGGTACTGAAGTGCCGAAAAATCCTGGCTGCAAAGAGTTGCCGGAAGCATGCTTAAAAGGGCGAATATAAATACAGGTGCATTTCTCATAGAAGTATGGAATTAGTAGGTGACCAATTGCGTCGGGAAGATACGCATTGTTCCAGAAAAGTAGCCGGGGCTGCAGGTTCCTGCCCGGTATTCCATTTGAATATATCCGGGATCATGCATCCTGCCGGCATATTTTATACAGGGGATGGAATCTAATAACACTGTTTTTTTATATATTGGCGTAACTTTAACGAACACTTTAAAACTAGTTCAAAATGAAAAACATTTTTACTTTCTTATTGGCAGCAGGTTTGTTCCTTGCGTTGTCCGGTAACGTTTTTGCCCAGGAAAACCACGGCGGGGCACTGAACGCATTTGTCAAATTCGGGGATGATGCCAGTATCGCGGCCCACTATGAATTCCAGGTGGCAAACAACCTTACTGTTTCCCCGGAAGCCCGATTCTGGTTCAGCGGGGAAAACGACATGGCCCTCGGCGGCCGTGCGGATTACTACTTTGACAGCCTCTTTGGCCTGCCCGAGCGCTGGGACATCTGGGCAGGGGTGGATGCCGGCTTCCTG
>CAZUZE010000274.1:2013-3497 GCA_964624565.1 uncultured Robiginitalea sp. | reverse complement strand
AGCCGGCCAAGGCTTTTTGCCCTACAACTTCAAAAACCGTTCCGAAAATTGTGGTTACTGCTGCCTGGGGATGAGGTATAGGTCCGTCTGCCGCCCGTTCACATAGCGGAACCCTTCCGGTCCGAAGTAGCCCGCCTCTTCCAGCATGATCCGGATATCCCGTTTCCACTGTGGAAGGGTGACGGTGGTGTTGAGTTCAATCGCATATGCCGTGTTGGGGTGGAGCGGGTAGGCCGTCCCATCTTTGGTTTTCACCCCTTCCTGTGCATCCCACATCCCGATCGTGGTACCCGCGGAATGGCCATAGGTCCCCAGGGGATGGGTGTAGATGGCCGGCCTGAGGCCCTCGCTGCGTCCCTGTTCCAGGGCCGCGGCCAAAATTGCGTTTCCGGTTTGCCCCGCCTTCATGTTCGCCGTGAGCAGGTCCTGTACCCGGTTCCCGTCCGCCAGTGCCTTTTTGAGGAAATCCGGGGCCGCTGCCTCTCCCGGCCTCAGGACATAGGCCAGTTGCTGGCAATCCGTGTTGAGCCGCAGGTAGGTAATGCCAAAATCACAATGCAGCAGGTCCCCGGGCTGGATCACCATGCCTTCCGGCCGGTTTGAAAAGGAATACAAATGGCCTTCCAGCTGGTCTGCTGTCCGCTGGATGTCCACCGTGGGGTGGAACCAGGTCTCGAGCCCCAGGTCCGTCACCTTCTGGCGCATCCACCATTCCACCTCAGAGGTGGTGGTGACCCCGGGGGTGATCACAGCCGTGGAAAAGGCCTCGGCTATGATGTTGTGCGTAATCTCCACCAGGTGGGCCATAAGCGCCATTTCACGGGGGGTCCGGGTTTCGATCCAGGAGACGGCAAGGTCCTCGGCGGAAACCACCCTGGACCGGTATTTGGAGGGCAGGTATTCCATAAACAGGTCGTAATCCGTCTTGTCCAGCCCATCGGCAATATTGTGGTCCTGAGAAAAATTGAGGCCGATTTTCTCCGGGTTGCGCTCCCCGATCAGGTCCATCAAACGCCGCCATTGGTCCGGTTCCTGCTCTTTATCCCAGGCGGATTGGATGCTTTTCCCAATGTTGTACCGGGCCACCGCCAGTTTTTCTATGGTGCCTTTTGCAGCATCCCGGTAAAACAGCAGGATCGTCCGCCTGCGGGCATTGAGCCAGGTGGCCGGCAACATGGTCCGCAAAACGGGGTCCTCGTTGTACTCCCTGGAAATCAGGACCCACATGTCGATCCCGGCCCGGTCCATAAGAACCGGCAGCAGGGAATCCAGGCGCTCTTCGAGGAGTTCATCCACCACCCTAGCCCGGGATACTTCCGGAAGGACCTGCTGGGAATTTCCCCTGAGGCCGCCAATGGCGAGCACTAAGAAAAGGACACAACGCTTCATTTGGATGTTTTAAAGAGTTCTTCGGTGATTTCCCTGCGGCTGATTTTACCTGTCCGGGTTTCTTTAAAGGAGTCAACAAAATAGACGGCCTTCGG
>CAZUZE010000274.1:0-2003 GCA_964624565.1 uncultured Robiginitalea sp. | reverse complement strand
ACTTCTCAAGCACCCCGGAATCTTTCAATTTCGAAAGCAGCTTTTTGTCGGCAGCGCCTTCTGCGACCAGGACGAGTTTTTCACCGAGGGTCTCATCCGCGATCCCGGTGAGGAAAAAACGCCGCCCCATCAGGGGTTGCAGCCTGCTTTCCAATTCCTCCGGCAGGAGTTTGACCCCCCCGGAATTCACGGCGTTGTCCGCCCGGCCGAGCCAGTGGAAGGCCTCCGGCCCCTCCAGGGCAACCAGGTCATTGGTGTGGATGGGGTCCCCGGAAATAAATGGCGCCTGTACTATGAGGCAGCCCCTTTCGTCCTGTTGCAGCTGCACCCCGGGAAGCACTTTGAAGGGAGGCACGCTTCCCTCCTGCCCCGCCTCATCGGGAGGGTTCAGTTTTCTAAGGGCGATATGGCTTGCCGTCTCACTCATGCCGTAACTCTCGTAAATGACCGTTTTCAAGCCGGCCAGTGCGCTTATAAGCTGTGCCGGAAGGGGGGCGCCCCCGACCAGTACCATCCCCACCCGGTGCAGGTCCTTTTGGGAAGCCTCGAGTTGCATCGGCACCATGGCCGTGAAGTCGACAGGTCCGGTAAGTGCCCACAGCGGCCTGCGCTCCGGGGGCACGAGGGTCAGTTTCCACCCGAGGGCCAGGGCCCGCACGAGCATCATTTTACCGGCTATGCTGCTCACCGGCAGGCACAGCACGGCCCGCGTCCCCTCCCCGAGGTTCAGCACCTCCCCGGTGAGGCGGGCACTTCGCACCATGGCTTCCTTGGGGAGGGAAACCTCCTTGGGCACCCCGGTGGAACCGGAGGTGAGCTGCAGGATATCCGGGGACTCCGAAATCCAGTCCAGCAGGAAATCCCCGATTTCGCGTTCGTAGGGCTCCCCTTCCTTTACCATGCTGTAAGCCACTTCGCTCAGGTCCTCAAAGGCGACCTGCAGCCCGTCAATCGAAAATGCCGGATTGAATTCAGTTACCATGATGTATCTTCCTTTAAGAGTTCGCGGGCTTCTGCCTTGGAAAGGACGCGGCCTGTGAGCCTTTCCTTCCAGTCCTTCCAGCCGTATTTTCGCCCCATAAAATAAAGCAGCAGGGGGAATACCACAAAGATGGGGATATAGGCATCCCATTCAAGCCCGGGCTCTGCCACATCCTTCAGGATCGAATCCGTCTGAAAGGCGGTCCAGTCAGCCGTCACCAGGAGGGCCGTCACCAGGTTGTTGGCCGCGTGGAAGCCCAGGGCGAGTTCCAGGCCTTCATCCATCAGGGTCATAACCCCGAAAAACAGGCCCGTGCCGATATAGAAAACCATAACACCCATCCCCAGTTTCCCCACTTCCGGGTTCCCCAGGTGCATCAGGCCAAAAATCACGGAAGTGATCAGCAGGGGGGCCCACCTGTTTTTGAAGAGGATCCCCAGGCCCTGCATCATATGGCCCCGGAAGAGGTATTCTTCAAAACTGGTCTGCAGGGGTATGAGCAGCACCGCGATCACGGCCAGCTTCCAGAAGGCATCCCAGTTAAAGTTGAGCACGTAGTCCTCGGGGGAGATGAAATAATCGGCCAGGGTCAGGCCCACGGTGATCAGCGACCAGATACCAAACGCAAAAAAGACACGGCTCCAGTCGATTTTTGGCCGGGCCGTGGTCAGCGACCGGATGGATTGCGGATGCACCAGCTTGGTCCACCCCAGTACCACAAACAAGCCAAAAGCCAGGGGGAACAGGACGAGGATCAGGACCGTATTGGTTCCCAGCTGGGCGATCAGGTCCTCCATCATGTCTTCCACGCTGACAGGTGAATTGACGGTAGTCAGATAATTAATGACCATCAGGCCGATAAACCCCGTGGGCAGGATAAAGTACTTCCAGAGCCCGAGGTCGCCTCTGTACCCTTGTTCTATATACATAGTTCTCGCAGTTTTTGAATATCCCAGGTTTTGGTATCCGAATAGCGCAGGGTGCCCCCGGCCACATCCAGGGGGCTGTCAAAATTATTGGT
>CAZUZE010000273.1:2296-3504 GCA_964624565.1 uncultured Robiginitalea sp. | reverse complement strand
CAATCCTGGTGGGCACCCGGACGGCCCTGGAAGACAACCCGGGCCTGGATACCCGGCTGTGGCAAGGGACCAGCCCCGTCCGCGTACTGATCGACCGGGGTCTGAGGGTGCCGGAAGACTTCCGGATCTTCAGCCCGGAATCCCGGACCCTGGTCTTTTGCAGGGATTCCAGCATACCGGCGAACAAAAAACATGTGACCTACGCAGGGATTTCCGAAGAAAAACCATTGCTGCCCCACCTCCTCAGGGTACTTTGGAAGGAACAGCTCCTGAGCCTGATCGTGGAAGGAGGGGCCGGGACGCTCAATGGCTTTATCCAACACGGGCTCTGGGACGAGGCGCGCATCATCAGGAGCCCTGTGGTGCTGGGCGGGGGCCTCGGGGCCCCAAGGATCTCCGGGAAAGCCTTACGCAGCTATACATCCGGCCCGGACCACGTACAAATTCTTAGAAATGATACAGAACATCATATTTGACTTTGGCGGGGTGTTTGTCAACCTCGACCCCCTTTCGGTGGCCCGGGGCCTGAAAACCTATGGCCTGGAAGGGCCGGACAAAGCCCTGCTCGCACTGAGCGAGCGGTATGAAAAAGGGGAGGTCAGCTCGGAGGCGTTCCTACAAGGCATCATGCGCATACTGCCCGGGAGCCGGGAGGAGGAAATCCGGGGCATCTGGAACGGGACCATCGCCGACTTCCCCCCGGAGCGGCTTGACTTTCTGTGTGGACTCAGTGCGTCGGGACGGTACAGGATGTTCCTTCTCAGCAACACGAACGCCCTCCACATAGAGGCGGTCCGGGCAAAAATGGGGGATGCCGCCTTTAACAGGTTTTACGGCTGTTTTGAAAAGTTCTACCTTTCCCATGAGATCGGCATGCGCAAACCGGACCCGGAAATATTTTCCTTCGTACTGGAAACCAATGGCCTGCAGCCCGGAAAAACCCTTTTTATCGACGACACCCTGGAGCACACGGAAAGCGCTTCCCGACTGGGGATACAAACGTGGCACCTGGACATAGGAAAGGAAAGCATCCTGCAACTCCCGGAACGAATCAACTAATAACCAATGTGGGACCTGGTTTGGAGCATCGGTTGTTCCAGTGTCATTTTCATCGTCTTCAAACTCTTTGACACCTTCAGGGCGGACACCTTTCGCGCGATTGTCGTGAATTATTTCACGGCCTTCGGGGTGGGCTTGCTCGTCTACCG
>CAZUZE010000273.1:0-2196 GCA_964624565.1 uncultured Robiginitalea sp. | reverse complement strand
GGGGTCGCTACAGGACTCCGCGGCTTATTCCTGCCCCTGCTGGTCTTCCTGGGCTCAGGGATCATCGACACGAGCATCAAGTTCATGCAGCAGACACGTGTGCCGGAAGCAGAGTACCCACTGTTCTCGGCCTTTCTTTTCCTGTGTGCGGGGCTGACAGGGATCCTTGTGCTCCTTTTTAAAAGGCCTGGTTCCTTCCGGAAGTTCCGGCCCGTGGATGTGCTGGGAGGCCTCGCCCTTGGAATCCCAAATTTCTTTTCCATCTATTTTCTCTTGCGGGCCCTGAAATTCGAAGGCCTGAACAGCGCTGCCGTTTTTACGCTGAACAACGTTTCAATCGTGCTGTTGACAACGCTCGCGGGCATTGTCCTGCTGAAGGAAAAAGTTCGGGGAAAAAACTGGTTTGGGATATTGTTATCAATCATCAGCATCCTGCTGATCAGCTTGTTCTGATGGAGAAAAAGAACAAAAGCTTCAGGACGATATCCGCAACTGCCGGACCGGTGCTGCTGAGGGAAAAAAAGAGCAAATTCCTGGGGCTGGCCTTCCCCGCCCCTGCAGTTGCGGACGCCGAGGCAGCGCTCTCTTCCCTGAGGAAAGACTATCCGGACGCCTCCCATATCTGCTATGCCTATCGGATCGGCCCGGAAGATCCGATTATCCGGATCAATGACGACGGAGAACCCGCCCACACAGCCGGGAGCCCGATTCTCGGACAGATCACCTCGGCGGGGTTGTATGATGTCCTGGTCTGCGTGGTGCGCTATTACGGGGGCATAAAGCTGGGCGCCGGGGGCCTGGTCCAGGCCTACAGGGAAGCTGCCCGAGAGGTACTTCGGCATGCCCTTGTCATCAGGCGGAAACGCGTCTGCCTGATCAGGCTCCGGTTCGGATATCCCAGCCTGGATGACGTAATGGGTTTTATCTCCCAGAACCGGCTGCAAATAAGCCATCGGGAAATGGGACTGGAGTGCTCCCTGGAGCTTGAAGTGCCTCCTGATACATGCGATAACTATCTGTTGCGCCTCAGGAACATAAGCGGCATTGAGGTGTCCGCAACTGAAGGCTACCGCTGAATCCTAAATCAGTTTCTCGAGGATGTACTCCGGGCAGCGAAGCGGCCTTCGTGTTTTCGAATTCAGGAAGGCCAGATCCGTCTGTGCGGTTGCCAGAATTCCCCCATTTTCATCCTCAATTTCGTAGTCAAAAGAGATACGGACGGTAGGTATATTTCTCAGGTGTGTCCGGATGGTAATCCACTGGTCGTAAACGGCCGGTTTTTTATATTGGATGGCAAGAGAAGTAACCGGGAGAATGTAGCCGGTTTCTTCCATCTCCTTGTAGGAAATCCCAAGGGCCCTTAACCACTCCACCCTTCCGAGTTCCAGGTATTGCGGGTAGTTCCCGTGGTAGACCACTCCCATCTGGTCTGTTTCGCCATAGCGGATTCGAACTGAAATCTCGTGAGAATGCATAAAAAATTGGATGAAAAATAGTATCTTTAAAAGGATGGACGAAGGGCTTTGAACTTGCGAAAAAAAAAGCACAATTTCAACCCGGTTTGGATTTTTTTTTTAGGTTTTTTGTTCACATATTTGTCCCTCTCGAAAAGGACAGAACTGCTGTCTTTTTTTATACCAGCTAACGAGTACCTAACCAAGATTAAGACTGCCTTTAGTAATGAGTGTTACCGCGCGTTCTGTATGGGATAACTGTTTAGTTTTTATAAAAGACAACATACAACCGCAGGCATTCAAGACATGGTTTGAGCCGATCAAGCCTGTTCGTCTCACCGACAAATCCCTCAGCATACAGGTCCCGAGCAAATTCTTCTATGAATGGCTGGAGGAACACTACATCACCCTGCTGAAAGTGGCCCTGACCCGGGAACTGGGAGAAGGGGCCAAGCTGGTGTATATCATCAAGATGGAGAACACCTATGGCAACCGGGAGCCGTTTACGGAAAAGATCCCCAGCTCCAACCGGGGCCAGATGACGCCCCAGGAAATGGATGTGCCCATCAAATCCAAGAATCCCGAACTCAAGAACCCCTTTGTCATTCCCGGGATCCGGAACATCAAAATCGAGTCCCAGCTAAACCCGAATTACAACTTTGAAAATTTCCTGGAAGGGGATTCCAACAGGCTCGCCCGCTCCGCTGGCATGGCGGTCGCCAACAAGCCCGGGGGCACCTCC
>CAZUZE010000272.1:0-3506 GCA_964624565.1 uncultured Robiginitalea sp. | reverse complement strand
CCGGAACAATTTCAAAATTGGCCCTGCCGCCTCTATGCCCAGGGAGATCATCCACGGCTTTGCCTACCTGAAAAAGGCTGCGGCCTATGCCAACTGCGAGCTGGGCGTGCTGCCCGAGGCAAAGCGGGACCTGATCGCCAGGGTATGCGACGAGATCCTCGAGGGAAGCCTTGACGACCAGTTTCCCCTCGTAATCTGGCAAACCGGATCGGGAACCCAGAGCAATATGAATGTCAATGAGGTCATCGCCAACCGGGCACACGAACTGGCGGGCAAAAAAATCGGGGAGGGTGAAAAAACCCTGCAGCCAAATGACGACGTCAACAAATCCCAGTCATCCAATGACACCTTTCCAACGGGGATGCACATCGCGGTGTACAAAAAAGTGATGGAAGTGACCATCCCCGGGATTACAGCCCTTCGCGATACCCTGGAGGAAAAATCCCGGCAGTATATGGACGTGGTGAAAATTGGAAGGACCCACCTGATGGACGCCACTCCCCTCACCCTTGGCCAGGAGTTTTCCGGATATGTCGCCCAGCTCGACCACGGACTGAAGGCACTTCGAAATACGCTGGATCACCTCAGTGAGCTCGCCCTGGGAGGGACTGCCGTAGGGACCGGGCTGAACGCCCCAAAAGGTTACGACGTGCTCGTGGCCTCCTACATTTCCCGCTTCACCGGGCTGCCCTTTAAAACGGCCCCGAATAAGTTTGAAGCCCTCGCAGCCCATGATGCCATCGTGGAAACCCACGGCGCCCTGAAACAGCTTGCCGTATCCCTCAACAAAATTGCAAACGACATCCGCATGATGGCTTCAGGACCGAGGTCCGGAATCGGGGAGATCCTGATCCCGGCCAATGAACCCGGAAGTTCCATTATGCCCGGAAAGGTAAACCCGACCCAGTGCGAGGCCCTGACAATGGTCTGCGCACAAGTAATCGGGAACGATGTGGCCATTGCCGTCGGGGGCACACAGGGCCATTACGAACTCAATGTATTCAAGCCCCTGATGGCCGCCAATGCGCTGCAGTCCGCCGGGTTGCTGGGCGATGCCTGCATGAGTTTCGAGGAGCATTGTGCCTCGGGAATCGAACCCAACCGGGCCACCATTGAAAAACTGCTGAACAACTCCCTGATGCTGGTGACTGCCCTCAATACAAAAATCGGTTACTACAAGGCCGCAGAAATTGCGGGTGCCGCACACGAGAACGGGACCACCCTGAAGGAAGAAGCGATCCGGCTCGGATATGTCACGGCCGAAGAGTACGACTCCTGGGTGCGGCCCAAAGACATGGTCGGCAGTCTGAAGTAATGGACAAAAAAAAGGGATCCGAAATCGGATCCCTTTTAATTTTCAGGCAAACTGCCCTTATTTCAGCTCGAACTTGGAAGTCCCGAGGAGTTTCAGGTTGTCGTCATAGACATTCACCATGTAGTTTCCTTTCTGGAAGGAACCTGCATAGTTGCTTATGTAATCACAAACATCCAGGGCGGCATTCTCATAGAAGAAATTCGTGTTCTTGGTGTAGGTGATTGAAGGACCTTCCTCCAGGGATTTGGTGTTGGTTCCCCCCATCACGTTCCCGTTGGGATCCAGGACCTCGATGTAGAATTCACGGTCACCTGCCTCGGCGATCACGTTGTCCGCTACCGTAAAGCAAACCTTCAGGCGGTCCGTCCTTTTCGCGCTGGTGGTGGAGCGCAGGGTACCGTTGTTCCGCTCGCGCACGGCATCCACCACAAAACCGGAAAGGCTAAGGGCAGAACCCCGCTCTACAGCCTCGGCCAGTTGCGTATTCTGAACGACGAGGGAATCATTGAACACATTCTGCTTTTCGAGCTCGGCAAAGGTGCTGTCCCGCTGCATGGCAATCATGGTATTGGATTGCTTGAGGGAATCCACCTGCCTGAGCAACTGCTCCCGCTCCCTTTTAAGGACGGTTACCTGCTGGCGATAGCGTGAGAGTGTTGCGAGGTCTGCCTTCATGGCGCTCACCGAGTCGATGTATTTTGCAATATTGTCCCGGGCTGCCACCAGCTCTTCATTCGTCTGGTTGCTCTCCATAATGGCCTTGTCGTATTCCGACTTCAGGCTGGTCAGGTCTTCCACAACCAACTCTTTCTCCTTTAAGAGGATGGCCTCGTTTTTCTTGGAGTCCTGATAGAGGTTGACCGCATAAATGATCGTACCCAAAAGGATCACCCCGAGGATACCGGCCAATACTTTAAGTCCGTTATTGTTTTTTGTTTCTGCCATAATTGTGATAATTGATTTCTTAAACTTAATTTTTAAGTTGTTTACAGACTATATACGGTAGAATTGACGATTTAGATTTCGGCATTGAAAATATTTATCCGTCCCGCCTGCCCCATGGGGGAAGGGTGTTGTATCTTTAGAGGTAGTGAATCCAATGTACACCCCGATGATACTGAAACACCTGATTTTCGCATTTGTCCTGTTCCTGCCCTGGTTTTCTGGCCTGTCGCCCGATCCGAAAGCCACCTATCCTGTTGCTGACCCGGGACCCGGGATCTGCTGGCCGCAAGAGGACGTCCAGGTCTTTCCCGTATCCCATGCCTCGGCCGTGCTCGACTGGGGCGGGACGATAGTCTATATCGACCCCGTTGGCGGGGCGGAGGCCTTCCGCCCATACCCTGCACCCGACCTGATCCTGGTGACCGATATCCACGGGGACCATTTCAGCCTCGAGACCCTGGAAGCCCTCGATACCCAAAAGGCCAAACTCATCCTGCCGAAAGCCGTGGCGGAAAAAATGCCGGATGCCTTTGCCCCCCAGGTCGATGTTCTCGACAACGGGGACAGCAAAGAGCGCTACGGGATTGAAATTACCGCCATTCCGATGTATAACCTCAGGGAGGAAGCCCTTGCCTTTCACGTCAAAGGCAGGGGAAACGGCTATATACTTGAAAAAAACGGCACGCGGATCTACTTTTCCGGGGATACCGAGGATATCCCGGAAATGCGTGCGCTTAAGGACATCGACAAGGCATTTATCTGCATGAACCTCCCCTACACCATGACCGTGGAGCAGGCCGCGGATGCCGTCCTGGACTTTGCCCCATCTGAAATATACCCCTATCATTACAGGGGAAGGCCTGATGTGAGCGATGTGGCGCGTTTCTCAAAACTGGTACAGGAGGGCAATGCCCAGATTCGCGTGGTGCAACTGGACTGGTATCCGGGGGAACCCTATTGAAGATATGGGGACGGGTACCCGATGTATCTGTTTTTTGGCCACGGGTACACCCCGGGTCCGCCCCCATCCAGTGGGCCGGGCCTTGAAAAAACAGTGAAAAAATCAACCCGGTAATCTGTAACAACTCGCGGGATGAGGCGACTTATCCGGCGATTTATTTCACCATACCCTTTAATCAAAGATTTATGAAGACACGACTGAAATTAATTCGCCTGCTTGCGCTCTCCGGGGTCCTGTTGCTCCTGGGCAGTTGCAGGCAGGAAGAACCCCCAAAACAAACCGCTT
>CAZUZE010000271.1:1507-3510 GCA_964624565.1 uncultured Robiginitalea sp. | reverse complement strand
GGACAGATTTCACCGGGGGTGTGGTCAGGTAGGTAAATCCATTGGCCCTTACTTCCGGATCATATTGCAGCCTTTTGTCTTTTACCCATGTAGCCAGGTTGGTTCCCCGGATATAGACCTGGATGCTGCTGAATCTGATCTTCGAGACCAATGATCCGGGAAGGTTATAGCCCAGCACTACGTCCTTCAGCCGGAGGTAATCCCCATCGTAAAGGAACCTGGACGAGTGGTGTGAAGCGAAATTTGGATTTTGTTCATGATAGATCTTCGGAAAACCGGTCACCTGCCCGGGCGTTGTCCAGCTGGTCACCAGGCCGGCCACCCCGTTATATACATCCGTTGCGTACCGGCCGTTGTCATGGGTGTATCCTGCATAATCTTCAAATACCTTGTGTCCCCCGGCAAAATAGGCATGCATATCAAGGAACATGCCCCGGAAGTCCAGATGCAGTCCCCACCCCCCGCTATAGGTGGGGATGGCGCTTTTCCCCTGGAAGACGCTCCCTGCTGTGATGTACTCATTTGTGGTTTCAGCGTTGATCCCATTCCTGTACCATAAGGGGTCCCCATTGGCGGGATCGACCCCGGCCCAGGATCTCATGTGCCATTCCAGCACAGGATGACCCACTTCGATCCTGCGGTATCCATCGTCGATCACGATATCCCCGCCCTCGGCGTTTTTTGCCAGCTGCGTCACTTCGTTGTGAACGGTAGCCAGGTTGGCTGAAAGGCTGAGGTTTAAATCCCGGCTTCTGACAATATCGACATGTAAGATCCCCTCAACGCCACTGTTCACAACTGCACCCGCGTTTAGGATCACATTTTCATACCCTGAGGTCATTGTCAGGGGAACATCCTGCAACAGGTCATAGGTCTCTCTGTGATAGTACGCAAAGGATCCGCTGACCCTTCCTTTAAAAAATCCAAACTCAGCACCAATGTCCAGGATTGCATTCTTTTCCCAGGTCAACAGCGGGTTTCCGTACCGGCTTGGATACACAGCTCCCTGATCTGCATAGGTGGCATCGTAGGAGAGCAATACCTGGTACCGGTTGATGCCTATTTCAGAATTTCCCGAAACTCCATAGGAACCCCTGATCCGCAGATTGGTGATCCAGCCGGCATCTTCAAGAAATGGTTCCCGGCTTATATTCCATGCCGCACCGGCCGACCAGAAATTTCCGAATCGGTGATCCTGCGGGAATCTGGATGAACCCTCCCTCCGGAAAGTGGCATCAAGGAGAACTTTGCCGCGGTAACTGTAATTCATTACCCCCAGGTATGAGAGGTGCATCCAGTCTTCGAATTGTGATTCGGCTTCCATGATCTCTCCGGCCTGGCTGAGGTTAGTCAGCCCGTCGGTGGGAAAATTCTGTACTCTGCCATACAGCATATGGTTGTTGTTCACCTGGTACTCCATAAGGACGAGGATGCTGAATTGATGGTCCGATAGATGGAGATCATAGGCCAGTGAGTTCTGAAATACCAGATTGCTGTTCTGCTCCATATACCGGTCAGCAGCTCCGTTGACATACCATCCATCCCCGTGGTATCGGTTGAAATAGCCCTTTCGATCGACTATGGTGTAATCCAGAGAAAACAACAATTTATATTTCAATCGCCGGAGGAATTCCCATTCAATGAAATTGGTCGACATGGCACGGATCAAATGGTTGGTATTGATATCGTTATCTTTTAAATACAACCAGTTGTAAAGATTTGTTGGATTGTCGGTCCTGGGCGACCCATCTTCATACCTGGGCTGCGCAAGGGGACTCATGAAATATTTGGCAAGGTGCGGATTGGAAAACGAACCAAACTGTTCTGTCATAAGGCCCTGCTGGTAAATGTTGGAAACCTTGTTTGCGGTCGCAAACAGAACGCGCTGGCGAAGCTTGCGGCTGTAATTCAACGCAGCGGTGATTCTCCGGAAGTCATTCCCGATCACGGTGGCCTCGGCTCTACGGTAGCCGGCAGATGCATAGAATGTGGATGATTCATCA
>CAZUZE010000271.1:0-1485 GCA_964624565.1 uncultured Robiginitalea sp. | reverse complement strand
TCTGATACCGGAGCGTTTTTATTGCGCATGGCCTCTTCCCAGTTGCCTTCCGGGGAACCTTCGGCGTGCCATGCATCGTAATCGATGGCCCCGGGGATCCCATTTTGAAGCGCCCAGTCGAAAGCTTCCTCCCTGGTAAATCCATTCTCCTCACCATACGAATGGTAGATCCCGTCAAGAAAGAGTTTTTCCCGCTGTGCCCCGGTTAACACCGCTTTGCCCGCTGTTGCTTTGTTCTGAATACCAAATGAGCAGGAACCCGAAAAAAGTGTACTCCCCGTTCTCCCTTTCCTGGTTGAAATGACGATCACCCCGTTGGACCCCCTGGCCCCGTATGCGGCCGTGGCGGAAGCATCCTTCAGGACTGTAATGGTTTCAATGTCATTGCTGCTAAGCGCGGATAACGAAGAAAGGGAGGAAAGCCCTGTCCATGAATGGTTCTGATTGATGACGGGTACACCATCAAGGACGATCAGCGGATCGTTGCCGGCTGTTAGAGATCCAACCCCCCTGATCCTGATATCCTGAACAGATCCGGGTGTACCTGAAGTGGTTGCGATAACCAGTCCCGCTACTTTTCCCTGTAATGCCTGGTCAGCGGAAGTGACCGGAATATCCTTGAATTGATCTGCTCTGATCTGGATCGTCGAACCAGTAAGGGAATTTTTCATCTGCGTGTGATATCCCGTTACTACGACCTCCTCCAGAGCAAGAAAGTCTTCCTCCATCAGCACTTCGATCCCGGTAAAATGATCACTATCAATTTCCAATACCCTTGTTAACATTCCCACATACCGGAAAACAAGAGTTGAACTGCCCTCCGGAACCTCCACGCAAAAGGTGCCGTCAGGTGCGGAAATGGTACCGACGGAGGTCCCTTCCACGGTGACGGAAACACCGGAAATGGGCTGATTGTCCGCAGCCGAGAGCACCTGCCCCGGGAGGGACCTGGTTTGTGCCTGTAAGAAGCTGAGGCACACACTGAAAATCAGTATGAACAATGTTTTCTTCATGGGGGCTGGATTAAATCAATGTCTGAGGAAATGACAGATAGGAGTGGAAGAATCCGGAAAAAGGCCTCCTCACATGGAGGAATGATGCGGAGAAGAGCGTAAGACTGGTTTGGGCTGACATCTGCAATTCTGTTTTTGCGAATAGGATCCGATGCCCCAATACCCGAACATGAACCTCACCATTATTGCCTCCCTCCGTCCATGTTCAATGATCAACCTGCATCAAGACTAAATTAAATATAAGCAATAAATGTTTGCTTGTCAAGGCCTTCGACTCCATGAGACCCCCATCAGCTGCGAAGCGTGTTTCTCCTGCAATGCATAACAATTGTTACCCTTGTGATGCCTTTTGCAACATCCCTTGTTGAAAATCCCTGCCTGCCCGTATAATTTTAATACACCACCCCAAACCCATCAGGACATGAAAAAGAGACCCCCGTATTTCCAGATATTTCTACCCGGCCTGATTGCT
>CAZUZE010000270.1:0-3538 GCA_964624565.1 uncultured Robiginitalea sp. | reverse complement strand
TCGGCTTACCTCAATCCCGGTGGTTTTGGGGGGGACGAAGCGGCCTTCCGGCATTTCGTCGATTCCTCCTTTTCGGAAATAAGGGCGCACAAGAGCCAAAACCTGATCATAGACCTGAGAAACAATCCCGGGGGCGACAACTCCTTCAGCGACTACCTGGTCTCCTATATTGCGGACAAACCCTTTTACTGGAATTCCACATTTACCCTCAGGACCAGTAAGCTCCTCAAGGAGCATGTGAGGAAGCAGTACGATACCACGATGGCATTCTGGAAGGAAGTACTGAGCCATGAAGACGGCGCGCTTTATCACTATTCCTTTGAAGCCGGTGAGCCGCAACCGGCGTCAAAACGATTTGCCGGCCGGGTGTACGTGCTTATCAACAGGCAATCCCACTCCCAGTCAGCCGTGACCGCTGCCCAGATACAGGATTACGGGTTGGGGACCCTGGTCGGGGAGGAAACCGGGGAGTACCCCAGCCTGTATGCCTCCCAGTTCAGCTATTCGCTTCCGCAAACCGGGATTCCCGTCAAGGTTTCCAAAGGCCATATCATTCGGGTCAATGGCAGCACAAAAGAAGAAGGAGTCATCCCGGATATCGCCATCAGGGACCATTTGCTGGATGAGGACGATGAAATCCTCACCGGGTTACTCCGGCGGATTGATTAACTTCATGGACTGGAAACGGACCGCTAAAGGTCCTGCTCAGCTTGTAGGTGGTATAAAAAGGGGCTGGCTTTGAAATTGACAAAATCCCGTAAAATAAGGGGAGGACCTGCATGCCCATGCAGGGGGGCTTATTTATAATCCGTACCTTAAACCCGAGCGCAGAAAAAGCATAATAGCACAAAAACAATCAACCGGCAAGCGCATTATGAACGCCCCGGCCAAACACCCCTCAAATGAAGTATACACACCTTTTAACAGGATTTGCATTGGCGGCTGTTATTATCAGCTGTACCGAGAAAAAGGAAAACCCTCAACCCAACCGGTTTGCCGGCCTCTGGTCCCTGCACATCATGGAGGAGCGGGATTCCCTGACCGGCCAGTGGAGCGAATGGAGGAACGGGATGCAGGGGTATATCCTCTATGACGACAAAGACAATATGGCCGTTCATCTGACGACCAAAGGGTATGAAAATACCCCCCTGAGGTTTCCAAATTTCACCGACACCATACCGGATGCGGCCCTCAGGCATTTAACCGGGTCGTATGTATATTTTGCCAAATACTCCGTCGACGCTGCACGGCAGGTGGTTGAGCACGCCAGAATCTCGCATTCCAACCCGGGCATGTGGAACGAAGTCGTTGAAAGGAGGTATACTTTCAGCGGGGACACCCTCATCCTGGAACCGGTGGAGAGCCAAAATGCCAGACTTCGGCTGAAATGGGTTCGGGAAAAGGCCGAGGGCGCCAAATAAACCCGTCAGACCCTTGTTCATTCCGGGGACAAATAAAAAAAGGCCTCCATTTCGGGAGGCCTTCTGCTTTTGTACAGGCGGAGAGACTCGAACTCTCACACCTTTCGGCACTAGATCCTAAGTCTAGCGTGTCTACCAATTCCACCACGCCTGCAAAAGGACTGCAAATATAAATTTATTTTTTATTTGTTCGCCACGCCGGGTTTCGGGAATCGAAAAGGAAAAGCCTGAACCGGGTTAAAGGAGCAATCGGCCTATTTCGTGGTCATGGTCTCCACACCTTTCCAGTTGTCTTCGATCTCCTGGGTGATCAGCTGTGCTGCGCGGTTCAGGAACAGTTTTGCAGGCTGGTCCCTGGTGTTGTTCTTGAAGATCTGCTGGAAGGTAACGGCCGCCATCGCAAATTCCTTGTCCAGGAACAGCGTCATGGCGTCGTCGAACGTTTTCAGGTTGGAGAGCTTGTGGTTCTGCAGGTCTTCCGCATCCCCGTTGATGCACTCATACAGGTCGATGGGTTTCATTTTTCCCTTGGGCTGCACCTGCCCCAGATAGCGGAAATCAAACTGGTCCGGGTCGGTGAGGTTCGCCTTGCACTCCTGGGTCAGCAGGATGGAGGTGCCAAAATGCTTGGAAAGGCCTTCGATCCGGGCGGCAGTATTGACCGTATCCGAAATGATGGCGGCATCCAGGCGTTCGTTGTCCCCGGTGATCCCCATGATCAGCTTGCCGCTCTGCATCCCCACCCCTATATGGACAGGGAGCCGGTTCCTCTGTGCGCGTTCCTTGTTGTACTCCTGCAGTTCCCGGTGCATCTCCACAGATGCGGTAAGCGCCCCCTGGGAGCCTTCGGTAAACAGGGCCATAAAGCCATCACCCAGGTACTGCATGATAAAGCCCCCGTTCTTGCGGACTATGGGGCCCATCCGGTTGTTGAACCCGTTTACGAACAAAAAGTTGTCCGTCGGGCTCAGCCCTTCTGAAATCGTCGTGAAGCCCCGGATATCGACAAAGACCACGGTGACTTCCCGTTCCACCAGGTCCCCGAGGAACACCTCGGTGATCTTGGCCTTTCCCAGGGATTTAATAAACTCGGAAGGGACGAATTTCTGGCTCACATCGTGGATCTTCCGGATGGCCTCCTCCCGGTCCTGCACCTCTTTGAGCCCTTTCTGGTACAGGTGGGCACTTTCGATGGCGGTTGCCGACTGCAGGGAGATGGTCGTAAGCAATTTGAGTTCCGCGGCCGTATACTCCACCTCCTGTTCATGGCCGAGGATCACCATCCCGAAGGTGCGGTGTTTCACTTTCAGGGGAGCATACATCACCGTTTTAAGGTGCCTCAGGGCAGGGTTGGCCGCAATGCGGTCCACGGGGACGATGGCCGATACCCCCCTGGTTATCAATTCCTTGAGCACATCCTTCTGCTCTGCGATAAAGGACTCGCTCATCGGGTTCTCGCCAAGGCGGGCCACCTGCATGACGGCGTCCTTTTCGGGGTCGTACATCAGGAAGAGCGCATGGGTGGTGTCAATGATCTGGGACGCCTCCTCCAGGGTTACCTTGGCGATGGATTCCGCGTCGATCTTCTCGGAGATCAGTTCGCTCAGGTCGTAGATCATGTTGATCTCCCGGTAGAGCCCCAGGACCTCCTTGCCGATTTTCTTTTTCTCCCACTCCTTTTGAAAAAGCAACCGCAGCGTGTCAAAGACGAGCAGTGCCTTTTCCGAATCATACCGGAGTCGTCCAAGCCCCATTCCTTCGTGCACCAGATCCCGGGAGAATTCGTAGGTTCCCTCCCGGCCCCAGAGGACCTGCCCGTCTTCCGTCTCAAAAACGCATGCCACCCCGGTGCTCTCGGCCAGCTTTGAGAGTACGTCCCGGGTGGCCTTGTCCCTTTTGAGGATGTGTTTTAAGGCACGGTCTGCGGTGGATACGCTCATAGAAGGTTAAAGGTTCAGGATTTCCTCGGCAATGGCCAGCATTTCGTCCGGGTCAAACGGCTTTGTCATGTATTTGTTCGCGCCCATGTCGAGGCCCTTCTGCCGGTCCACTTCCTGGCCTTTGGCCGTGAGCAGGATGATGTAGGTCTCGGTGATCTTGAGTTCCTTTTTGACCTT
>CAZUZE010000269.1:0-3551 GCA_964624565.1 uncultured Robiginitalea sp. | reverse complement strand
CATATCATCAGATTTAGCACCGGTTATTTAGGTTCCAACGGGGCTGCCCCATGCCTTTGGAGCAGCGAATTTATTTCGGGCAGGTCATTTTTTAGTATCTCCGCCAGGCTCGTTGTCTGGGCTTGCAGTTCCTCTGAAAGTTCCCCGAACACCTTATAGGCCCCATCCGTGGGACGGGCATCGCCTGTTTCCACGCTGCGCCTCAGGGAAGCCAGGCGGTTGTTGAGCCTTATCGGGAAATTAAGCGGGTCCTGGTTGGATTGGTTCCGGACCTGGTAGAGTACTTCTTCCACACCGCTGAGCTGGCTGAGGAAGGGTTCTACCGTTTCCTGGTATTCAGCCCCGGGAATCTTGTCCCGGTTCCCTTCAAGGTGGGATTTCATGGCCCGGATGTCGATGACGGCCTGGTTCGCCTCGCTGGTTTTCGCCATGATCCGGTTGGCGAGCTCAAACTGTGCCTGCAGGTCAGCCTCGCTAACCCCTTTCAGGTTCGGGTCCATCCGTACGGTGAAGGGATGCGTCTGAACGATTCCGCCGGCCTTTAAGCGCACTTTGTAGGTCCCGGGGGGCGCCTTGGGGCCCCGCTGGGGCCTGGCACTCCAGATGATCATCCCTTCAAAGGTGGTGGCGCCGGGGTACCTGAGGTCCCAGGTAAAGGTATTGAGCCCTTTGGCAGTGGTCGGTTTTGAAGAACCGCCCCGTTCCCACCAGGGCAGGTCCGGGTCTTTTTCGTACTTCGGCTTGCTGCCCGTAAAAGTCCCTACCACCTTCTCCCGCGCATCGAGGATTTCCACGGTGATGGTATCGAGTTCCTCCCTCAGGTAATACTGTACGGTGGCCTCGGAGATCCCCCTGATGGGGTCCCCGGGTTCGAAGAGGACGGCGGCCTGCTTTTGCATCTTGGGGGTATACTGACGGATCGGCCGGATATCGTCGAGGATCCAGAACCCCCTGCCGTGGGACCCGAGCACCACGTCGTCGTCTTTTATGACCAGGTCCCGGATGGGGGTATCCGGCAGGTTGAGTTGCAGGGATTGCCACCGGGCCCCGTCGTCAATCGAGACATATACCCCGTGTTCTGTGGCCAGGAACAGCAGTCCCTGGCGAACGGGGTCTTCCCGGACGGCGCGGGCGAAGTGCCCGTCCGCGATGCCATCGATGATTTTGGTCCAGGTCTTCCCGTAATCGTGTGTCTTAAAGACATAGGGCTGGCGGTCATCCACCTGATAGCGGTTGGCGGCCAGGTAAAGCGTCCCGGGACGGTGCCTGGATTCGTCGATTATGCTGATGCGCGAATATTTGGGCAGGCCTTCCGGGGTGATGTCCTCCCAGTCCTTGCCTCCATTGCGCGTGATGTGTACTTTCCCGTCATCGGACCCCGCCCAGATCGTATTGATGTCGTGCCAGGAGGGCGCCAGCGCAAAAACGGTCGCATAGATCTCGGGCCCGTTCATATCCATGGTGATCACCCCCCCTGTTTTTCCAAGGGTTGTGGGGTCTGCATAGGTGAGGTCCGGACTGATCTTTTCCCAGGATTGCCCGTCATCCACCGTTTTCCAAACATGCTGGGAACAGGTGTACATCACCCTGGAATCCTGGGGTGCAAACATGATCGGGAAAGTCCATTGCCAGCGCTCCGGCAGGGACTCGGCCGGTTCCCCGGAAAAGAACCGGGGATAGACCTGGATGTCCCGGATCTGTCCATTGCTCCGGTCGTAGCGGGTCAGCAGGGCCCCCTGGCTGCCCGCGTAAAAAATATCGGGGTTTTCGGGGTGCTGGGTAATCCACCCGCTTTCACCCCCGCCCACAGCGTAATACCATCCGTGGTTCGGCCCCCTTGCCTGCATGTGGTCCCATCCGTCACTCGGCATGGCCAGCGTGCTGTTGTCCTGTTGCGCCCCTGCCACGTGGTAGGGGACATCGCTGGTAGCCATCACGTGGTAGAACTGGGTGGTGACATAGTCCTGCTCGGTCCAGGATTTACCGCCATTGATGCTGACATTCCCGCCCCCGTCGTTGGAATTGATCATCCGGTCCGGGTTCGCGGGGTCGATCCACAGGTCGTGGTTGTCGCCGTGGGGCACCTCGATGGTGGTATCAAAGGTCTTGCCCCCGTCTGTGGATTTATAAAAGCCGGTATTGAGGCAGTAAACGGTTTCCCGGTCGACCGGGTCCGCATAGATCCTCGAGTAATAAAAGGCCCGTTGCCGGAGTTTGCGCTCCTCGTTGGTGCGCTCCCAGGTTTTCCCCCCGTCGTCGGATCGGAAGACCCCGCCCTCATTGGCCTCTACAATGGCCCAGACCCGGTTGGAGTCGGCGGGGGAAACGGTGACCCCAATCTTTCCCACAGGTCCTTCCGGCATCCCCGGGTTGGCTGTCAGGTCGGTCCAAGTGGTCCCCCCGTCGGAAGACTTCCAGAGCTTGCTGTCGCCGCCCCCTCCCCACATCTTCCACGCTTTCCGGTAGACTTCCCAGGTGGTTGCATAGAGGACTTGTGGGTTGTTCCGATCGATGATCAGGTCCACCGCCCCGGCTTTCGGGCTCACGTACAGCACTTTTTCCCAGGTTTCGCCCCCGTTGGACGAGCGGAAAACCCCCCGCTCTTCATTTTCCCCGTAAGGGTGCCCCAGGGCGGCCACGTAGACCAGGTCCGGGTTCGTCGGGTGGATCCGGATCCGGGCGACGGCCTGGGTTTCCTCCAGGCCGAGGTGTTTCCACGTCTTTCCCGCATCCGTGCTTTTGTAGACCCCGTCCCCCTGGGTTATGCTCCCCCTGAGTTGTACCTCTCCCATCCCGATATAGACAATATCGGGGTTGGATTCCGCCACAGCCACCGCACCCACCGAAGAACTGCTTACCTGTCCGTCCGTTACCGGCTTCCATTCGTTCCCCCCGTCGGTGGTTTTCCACAACCCCCCGCCGGTCGCGCCGAAATAATATTCGTTCGGCCGGGAAGGGCTCCCGGCACACCCCAGGGATCGTCCCCCCCGGTTCGGGCCGATATTCCGCCATTCCATGGCCTGGTAAAAAGAGGGATCGAGCGGTTCCGCTGATGCCACAGGGGACTTTTTATCCTGTGCTGAAAGGGTTGTTCCGATGGCAAGGAGTAAAACTGTAAAAAGGAGTTTGGGAGTCTGGTTCATTTTAAAATGGTTTAGCAATTTCCCGGCGTGTGTATCGGGAAACGGGTTGGCAATTCAAAAGGCCTGGGCCATGTCTTAAAAATAGGAATTTATCAGGGATATCCTTCGCAGGCCCCCGGTCTTTTATGAGGTATCCGAAGTTGATGGCCAGACAAAGGTCGCGGGTTCCCTGCGGGCCATTCAATACCCGAATTACCGGGAGGAATTCCCGCCTGTATCAGGTTTGTATGGACGAGTCCGATTCCCTTGCAATCTCAGGCTGGTCCGGCACATCGAACCGGAAGATATCGTCCCTGGAGTAATGCCCGACCACATCGAAGTCCAGTTTGGAGGGGATGATTTCCCCCAGGTCCAGCACTGCCACCAGGGCCCCGGCAGTATCGAAGAGGGGGCCTGCGAGCAGCTCCC
>CAZUZE010000268.1:0-3558 GCA_964624565.1 uncultured Robiginitalea sp. | reverse complement strand
TTCTAATTGCAGGAGCGGGAAGCGCTGGATCACCGACACGACGAAGTCGGGAGGACATCCAGTGAGGCTTGCCAGATTTTTTTGGGCGCGGGGGATGTTAGTTTTGATGGATTCCTACAGGTATGGGAGCAACCGCTCAAGGGCCATTCCCCTCGATGCCTTGATGAGCACAGTGGCAGGCCCGGATATCGGGTTCGATTTCAGGTAGCCCGAAACGCCTTCAAAAGTCTCGAATTGGAGGGCATCGCATCGGGTCCCGGAAAACGCCTTCCCGACCAGGATCAGGAGGTCGGGCTCCATTGCCGACGCCTGGTCAGCAATGGCCTGGTGTTCTGCCGCTGAATCTTCGCCCAGTTCAAACATATCCCCGAGGATGGCAATTTTCTTCGCAGCCTCAAGGCCCTGCAGGTGTTTCAGCGCGGCTGACATGCTGCTGGGGTTCGCGTTATAGGCGTCCAGCAGGACCTTCAGGCGACCGACTTCCAGGAGTTGGGAACGGTTGTTCTCCGGAATATAGGATTCGATGGCCTGCCGTATTTCCTGCAACGGGACCTTAAAATAGGACCCGATAAGGACGGCCATGGCGCAATTGCTGAAATTATAGGCCCCGCTCAGGGCCGTTTTGACCAGGGTGCCCTGCACACGGAGCTTCACATAGGGGTCCGCCCCCAGGTCTTCGATAAGTGAATAGGAAGGGTCTGAAGCACTGAACCCGACTTTTTTGTCATAGCCCTGCAACTTCTCAACCTGTATAGGGTCGTCTGCATTCATAAAAACGACCTTGCCGGCCCCGATGAGATAATCGTACATCTCACTTTTGCCCTTGATGACGCCTTGCACGCCCCCAAACCCCTCCAGATGGGCTTTGCCGTAATTGGTGATGAACCCGAAATCTGGCTCGGCCAGCTCGCAGAGAAAGGCGATTTCCCGCTGGTGGTTGGCGCCCATTTCCACCACCATCATCTCCGTGTCTTTCCGGAGTTTCAAAAGGGTTAGGGCGACTCCGATATGGTTGTTGAGGTTGCCCTCCGTGGCCTGGGTGCTGTAGGATTGTTCCAGAACGCGGGAGAGGAGTTCTTTGGTAGTGGTTTTCCCATTGCTCCCGGTCAGGGCAATCACGGTGGCCCGGCTCTGGCGCCTGTGATGTGTGGCCAGTTCCTGCAGGCATTTTAGCGCATCGGGGACAAGGAGGGCCCGTTCGCTCACGGCGTATTCCGCTTCGTCCACTATGGCAAAGGCAGCCCCCTGCTCCAGGGCTTCTGAGGCAAAGGTATTGCCGTTGAAGTTGGGCCCTTTGAGGGCAAAGAACAGGCTGTCCGGCAGAATGTTCCGGCTGTCCGTACTGATGCGGGGATGCGCCAGAAACCGGTTATAGATGTCTTCGAGGCTCATGGGGTAAATATAAAAAGCCCTGACCGAAAAGTCAGGGCTTTTTTAAAGCTTGCGTGGAGAAGTTATCCTTTGACTTTCTTCCCGCGGATCGTCTTGTTTTTTGTTTTGGATTTGCTTCCCACCCTGGACATGGCGCACCGGAAACCGATATAGTCGGTAGCCATATACTGTGGCAGGTACCTTCTCTGGGCAGGATCCAGCCAGTAGGCGCGGTCCCTCCAGGATCCTCCCTTGTAGACACGCACTTCATCGTTGATCAGGGAGGTGCGGTAATTGCTCTTGTCGTATTCGCGGACCAGGTTCCCTTCTTCATCCTTTTCAACCCGGTGCTTGGGCGAATTGTACATCTGCTTCTGGGAATCGGCATCTTCTTCCTCGCTAAAGCGGTTGAAGTACCTGGAAGATCCTGGATCCCCGTCCCGGAAGCCCCGGTTATCGCTCTTGGAGAAGTTCGTCCTGAGGTAGGTGTCCTCCTCATCGACGGAGACCATTTTAACTTCGCCAGGCAGGTTCACAGCCACGATTTTTCCGTTCGGCAGGGTGTCGTAGACAATCTCGCCCTCTGGAAGGACCATTACCTTGCCGTCTTCGCCAATGGCCTTTTTCATAAAGATGTTTCCGCGGTAGTAGTTGAAATCGCTGATTTCATCGTCTACAATCGGGCGGTATACGTCCGCGACCCATTCGGCCACATTCCCGGCCATATCGTACAGGCCAAGGTCATTTGGTTTGTAGGACATCACCGGAGCGGTTATGTCCGCCCCGTCGTCAGACCATCCGGCAATCCCGCCGTAATCCCCTTTGCCCTGCTTGAAGTTGGCGAGCTGGTCTCCCCGTCCGACCCTCTGGCCATTCCGGGTGTAGTCGCCTTCCCATGGATATTTCTTCCTTCCTCTGTAGTTGTTGTACTCCCGGGTTCCCACAAGGGCCGCCGCTGCGTATTCCCACTCAGTTTCGGTGGGCAGGCGGTACTCCGGCATCAGGATTCCGCTGCTCCGTTTGGCAAAAGAGGGTACCGAATCTTTAACCTTCTTGCCCATCAGGGTGTCGATCTGGCCCCCGTAAACCGATTTCGGGTTGTTGAGGTAGGTTTCTGTACTGAACGTTCCGGAAATCTCCCCGTTCATCGCCCGGTATTTCACATCCTGGGCCAGGTACCCTTCACGCTCCAGCATGGCCTCGTTCACCCGGTCGGTCCTCCATTCTGCGAACTGGGTGGCCTGTATCCAGTTTACCCCAACCACCGGGTATTCCGCATAGGCGGGATGCCTGAGGTAGTTGTTGGTCATGGTTTCGTTGTACCCCAGCCGGTTCCTCCATACCAGGGTATCCGGTAGCGCCCCTACATATATATTGGCGTACTTCGGGTCTTCCGGTGGGTAGACGCTTTTCAGGTAGTCTAGGTATTCCAGGTACATCACGTTGGTCACCTCGGTCTCATCCATATAGAAGGACTGGACGTGCTGGGTGGTCGGGGTGTTGTTCCAGTCGTGCATCACATCGTCCTGGACTTTCCCTTTGGTGAAGGTACCTCCTTCGACAAAGACGAGTCCGGGGGCAGTTTCCTGCTCTTTGAAATCAGAATTGTACTGAAATCCCCCTTCCTTATCGTTGATCTTCCATCCGGTAGCTCTGGAGATATCTTTCGATCCCAGAGACTTCTTGCAACTCTGCATGCTCAGGGATCCGACGACAATGGCTGCCATAAGGAATGTGCTGGTACGTGTTTGTTTCATCTGTATTTCGGACTTAGGTTTCGGATCGGGCCTTTGATGGCCTTCAGACGTTTTTAAATGCTATTCGGCTAATTAAACGGGCAAAACTTCATTATATTTTACACCTTTATCAAAAACTGCAATTGGCCAAAAGGGTCTTGCTTCCGGCAATGTTTGCTTTGATAACGAGTATTTCGCAATTCTAGTATAAGGCTGCGGGGGTTTTTAAACCGGGCCGGGGCAGGTCTTGAAAAGGGGGGGTGCCCACGACATTTTTATGGTTATATACAATAATAGGAATATTTTCGCTTTTTGGCATCCCGAAAACCATCCGGGTTTTGAGGGGCACCCACATAAGATAATTGGAAAATTGCCGTTAGCATAGAATACACCGGAAATTTCCGGTTGTATTTTTTTGAATCCAGCCCTTTTTTAGTGGGCTATAGTAGCA
>CAZUZE010000267.1:0-3562 GCA_964624565.1 uncultured Robiginitalea sp. | reverse complement strand
TCGTCCTCTCGGCGGGGTTCCTCTGGGGGTTTGATCGCCTGGGCATCAAGGGGGACAAGGTGTTTTCAGCCCACCTTCTCGCTGCCCAGTTCGCATTTTTTGTCACCCTGTATTTTCTGTATTGAGGGAGTGCCTCAGGGCTTCCATGTCCGGGAGATCCCTCCAGGTACCGGAAATCCTGTAAGGCTGAAAACGGGCGAAAAGCTCCTCCCGGTACCAACCGAGCTCCCGGGTCCGTCGGATAACGTGCTGGTGGGCTTCTGTCCCGTAGGCGTATGACATCATGGCCTGCTCATCCTCCCACAGGCTGAAGGTCGCCATATCGATGAACGGGGTTTCCCCTATCCCCTTTGTATAGAGCAGCCCTTCTGCTTCCCCCAGCGGGCTCTGTGAAGCAGGGACATGTTTCCAGAATCTGCGCAGGTGCTTGCGGCGGATGGTGGCCCGGGTGATCACCGCTACATTCCTGATCCCCTGCTCAGGCGGCATGGCGGGCTCAAAAGGATTTGCCCCATCCCAGTTCCCTTTGGACCGGATCGGGCGAAGGTAGAGGCGAAAATACTCCTCGCACTGGTGCATGTATTTCTGATACCGGGGGTGGGTATTGAAAAAGTCCTCGGCAAAGGATTCCCCTTCCCAAACCTGCAACAGGCCGTATACGGACCAGTCAGGCCTCGTGGAGAAACCTTCAGCACCCGTCCCCAGCAACTTGAAAAACCTCTGGCCTTCAGCATCCTTCAACCTGGGGGGTGCCAGGCCCATCTGGGAAAGGGCCCAGAACTTCCGGCCCCACCCTTTGAATCGAAACATGGTCAGCGTGGTTACCCCTGGCATCTCTAATCGGAGGGTGACTTTGAAAGGAGGGCATCCAGAAGGGCCCGTACTTTTTTCGTGTTCCAGTCAGCCATGCCTTCCTGGTCGATCACCAAATACCCCTGGGGGTCTATGAGATACGACCGGGGAGGCTCCGTGCCCGGAAGGGGGCTCGCACTCTCGGCAAACAGGTAGGTGACCGGGAAGGTAAACCCGTGCTGCTTCATAAAGGCCTCTGCCGGGGATCGCTCCTCATTGGTGATCATATAAAAATCCACCCGGTCCCCATAGTCCTCGTAAAGGGCCTGAACGGTCTTGAGTTCAGGGAGGCTGGGCAGGCGCCAGGATGCCCAGAACACAACCAGGACGACCTTCCCCCTTGAACGCTCAAAATTGAAGAAGTCCCACCGGGCATCTTTCAGCGTCCAGTTAAAGGAGGGGAGCTTTTGCCGGTTTGGGGCCTCCACCACCCGCGGGCTGAAGGAAAAGAGCTGCATCAGGGTCACCTTTGAGTACTCCCCCAGCGGGGTGACGAAAAAGGACACCACAAAAAGGATCAGCGCGATATTGAGGAGTGTCTTTTTTTGGACTTTCATACCAGGGGGGTCACGGGCTGTAAAAAAGAACCCTGCACAGGGCAGGGCTCTTCAAGTCGTGCTTCAGGACCGGGCACTTTGCTTTTTGATCAGGTTTAGGGCAGAACCTTCATGAAACCACTGGATCTGGGCATCATTATAGGTGTGGTTTGCCAGTATGGCATCCTTTGAGCCATCGGCGTGTACCACTTCGATGGTCAGGGGCCTGTCCGGGGCAAAAGAAGCGATGTCCACAAAATTAAAGGTGTCATCTTCCTGAATGAGGTCATAGTCGGCCTCGTTCTTAAAGGTCAAAGCGAGCATGCCCTGTTTCTTGAGGTTGGTCTCGTGGATACGGGCAAAGGACTTGACAAGGACGGCAGCTACCCCCAGATGCCTGGGCTGCATGGCCGCGTGCTCCCTGGAAGAGCCTTCCCCGTAATTGTGGTCCCCCACGACGATGGTCTTGATCCCCGCGGCCTTGTAGGCGCGCTGGGTATCCGGCACCCCCCCGTATTCACCGGTCAGCTGGTTCTTGACGAAGTTGGTCTTCTTGTTAAAGGCGTTTACCGCACCGATCAGGGTGTTGTTGGCGATATTGTCCAGGTGACCCCGGAACCGCAGCCATGGGCCTGCCATGGAAATATGGTCCGTGGTGCACTTGCCGAAGGCCTTGATCAGCAGCTTCATGCCCTGAAGGGACTCCGCTGTGATAGGCTCGAACGGCTCGAGCAGCTGCAGGCGTTCCGAGTCCGGGGCTACCACCACCTCCACGCTGCTGCCGTCTTCCTTGGGGGGGATATAACCCGCATCTTCTACGGCAAAGCCCTCTGGCGGCAGTTCGTATCCCCTGGGTTCGTCCAGGCGCACTTCTTCCCCGTCTTCGTTGATAAGGGTGTCCGTCAGGGGGTTAAAATCCAGTCGCCCGGCAATCGCGATCGCGGTAACCAGCTCAGGGGAACCCACAAAGGCCAGGGTGTTTGGGTTTCCATCGGCCCGCTTCGCAAAATTCCGGTTGAACGAATGCACAATGGTATTCCTGGGCCCGTTGGCCGCCTTGTCCCCGTAGCGGTCCCACATCCCGATGCACGGGCCACAGGCATTGGCGAATACCGTCGCCCCGATGTTGTTGAAGGTATCGATAAACCCGTCCCGTTCAATCGTGTAGCGCACCTGCTCGGAGCCGGGGGTGATCGTAAAATCAGACTTGGTCTTAAGTTTTTTGTCGCTCACCTGTTTTGCCAGGGAGGCAGCCCTGGAGATATCTTCATAGGAAGAATTCGTACAGGAGCCTATGAGTCCCACTTCCACCCTCAGGGGCCAGTCGTTTTCCCTGGCCGCCTCCGCCATTTTTGAGATTGGGGTGGCGAGGTCCGGGGTAAACGGCCCGTTCAGGTGCGGTTCCAGGGTATCGAGGTCGATTTCGATGACCTGGTCGAAATAGGATGCCGGATCGGCGTATACCTCAGGGTCTGCGGTCAGGTAAGGGGCTATTTTACGGGCGGCATCTGCCACGTCGGCCCTGCCGGTGGCCCTCAGGTACCGGTCCATGGAATCGTCATACCCGAAGGTCGAGGTGGTGGCGCCCACTTCCGCGCCCATATTGCAAATCGTGCCTTTTCCCGTACACGACATGGAGGTGGCACCCTCGCCGAAATACTCGATGATCGCCCCGGTACCCCCTTTGACGGTGAGGATATCGGCAACTTTCAGGATGACGTCCTTGGGCGCCGTCCACCCGCTGAGCCTTCCCTTAAGCTTTACGCCGATCAGTTTCGGGAATTTCAGTTCCCAGGCCATTCCCGCCATCACATCAACGGCGTCCGCCCCGCCCACACCGATGGCAACCATCCCGAGGCCGCCGGCGTTGACCGTATGGGAATCCGTCCCGATCATCATCCCACCGGGAAAGGCGTAATTTTCAAGGACCACCTGGTGTATGATCCCGGCCCCGGGCTTCCAGAATCCAATCCCGTATTTGTTGGACACGGATTCCAGGAAATCGAATACCTCATTGCTCGTCGCATTCGCGCGTTTCAAATCCGCCTCCGCGCCCACTTTTGCCTGGATCAGGTGATCGCAGTGGACGGTGGTGGGCACTGCCACCTTCGCCTTCCCGGCGTGCATGAACTGTAACAGGGCCATCTGGGCGGTGGCATCCTGGCAGGCAACCC
>CAZUZE010000266.1:0-3609 GCA_964624565.1 uncultured Robiginitalea sp. | reverse complement strand
GGGGGAACAATACAAAAATGTGAAGGTGAACCAGCTGGTGCAGAGCCAGGAATTTTATGGAAAGTTGTTCTTGGTTAAGGACAGCCTGCAGGAGATCAATTGGAAAATGGGTTCCGAAACCAAGCAAATCGGGCAATACACCTGTTTCAGGGCTACGGCCTCCGTACCGGCAAATGATCTGGCATGGTTTGATTTTTCATGGCGCAGACTGCGTCAGGGACAACCTGCCACGGACGAGGCTGGCGGGGAGCCCGCAGCCGAACCCGAAATCGAGATGACGGAAATCGTAGCATGGTACACGCCCCAAATCCCGGTATCCCACGGCCCGGCCGAATACTGGGGGCTTCCCGGCCTGATCCTGGAAGTCAGTGCAGGTAACACCACCATGCTCTGCTCCAAGATCGTGCTCAACCCGGAGGTCACCCTCAAAATCGAAGCCCCCGATAAGGGGAAGGTGATTACCAAAAAGGAATACCAGGTTACCGTTGCTGACAAAATGCAGGAAATGAGGGATAACCGCGGACGCCGCAGGAGCCGTTAATGCAGGCAGTGCGCTGCGGATCCCAAACCTTAAGTCAATCCCTTTGATGAAATACTTTTTGTGTGCCGCCTTTGTCCTTCTGGCCCTTAGTGCCCGTGGCCAGGTACGGTTGGAAGGAGAAGTGAGGGACAGCCTCAACACCCCCCTGGAGCTGGCCAATGTCATAGCGATAAACCAGGAAACCAAAGGCATGGAAGCCTACGGCATAACGAATGACCAGGGCAAGTTCCAGCTGGAGCTCAGCAAAAATGCCACCTTCGAACTACAGATCAGCTATGTGGGGATGCAAACCCTGAAAGAAACCCTAACCACAGGTGAGGAGGACCTGCTAAAATCCTTTATCCTGATTTCGGAAAATGCCCTTGACGAGGTCGAACTTATCTACACAATGCCAGTGACCGTCAAGGGGGATACCCTGGTTTATGACGCAGACTCCTTCAATACGGGGACGGAACGCAAACTGGAGGATGTCCTTGAAAACCTGCCCGGAGTGGAAATCAATGAGGATGGGCAGATCGAGGTGGAAGGCAAGGTGGTCAACAAACTGATGGTCAACGGCAAGGATTTCTTCGATGGGGACACCAAGCTGGCGACCAAAAACATCCCTTCCAAAGCAGTTGATAAAATTCAGGTGCTGCGCAACTATTCCGAGGTGGGCCAGCTGCGGGGCGTGACCAACAACCAGGACAACGTAGCGCTGAATATAAAGCTCAAAGAAGGAAAGGAGAACTTCTGGTTCGGGGATATAACGGCCGGGGCCGGGGCCTCCCCGGACAACGAACTCTACGTGCTGCAGCCCAAGCTCTTTTACTACAGCCCCCGCTACAGCCTTAATTTTATCGGGGACCTGAACAACACAGGGGAGGTAGCCCTCACCCGTCGGGACCTCCGCAACTTCGGCGGGGGGTTCCGGGCGCCGAGCCGCAACAGCGGGACCACTCTGGACCTGGGGGACAACAGCCTTAATTTCCTCACCGACGAGGCCAGTGCCCTCGAAATTGAGAACAAGCTGGCTACGGGCAACTTCAGCTACTCCCCCACCCAGTCCCTGGATTTAAGCGGGTTTCTGATCTACAACAGCAGCCGGGTGCTTTCGAGGGAGACCAGTTTTATACGGTATACAGACCCCAGCCTGGGCATCCCGGATGAGGCCACGGAACAATCCAGCAGGGAACGCTCTAACCAGGCCCTGCTCAAACTGAGCGCCTCCTTCCAGCCCAACCTCAACAACCAGCTGGATTATGACGTCCTGGCCCGTGTTTCGGATGACCGGCAGAACCAGGATGCCTTTTCCTCAGTGGTTGGCCCCACAACCCAGTTTGACGAGGTAACCCCCTACAGCATCAACCAGAACCTGAACTATTACTACACCCTCGATGAAGACAACATCTTCGCTTTCGAGGCCCAGCATTTGCTCAGAAACGAAGACCCCTTCTACAATGCCGTCCTGGTCAACGACCCCGATGGGTCCGATGCCTTCGACGGGACGGCCCGTTCCCTCGGGCTGGATACAACCCAGACCCGCTATGACCTCGGGCAGGACAGGAGGATAAAATCGAACCAGCTGGATGCAAAACTCGACTACTACAACATCCTCACTACAAAGAGCAACATCAATGTGACTCTCGGGGTTATCCTGAGCCGTCAGGAATTCGATTCCCGGATTTTCCAGTTCCTCGATGATGGCAGCGAGTTCGAACCGACACCCACCTTTAACGAAGGCCGGGCGATCAATGACACGGAGTACAATTTCAGCGACCTCTACCTGGGGGTGCGATACCGGTTCAGGGCGGGCAAGTTCACCATTACCCCGGGACTTTCCGCCCATGCCTATGGGAACCGGAACATCCAGTTCGGGCAGACCTATGAGGACAATTTCTTCCGGCTCCTGCCCGAATTCGAAACCCTGATCCAGCTTAAAAAAAGTGAGACCCTGACCCTCAGCTATGCCATGCGCAACCAGTTCACCGACGTGACCCGGCTCGCCGAGGGTCTGGTGCTGAACAGCTTCAACAGCATCCAGTTCGGGGAGGCGGAATTGCAGAATGCGCTCTCACACAATATCAGCCTTAATTATAGCAGCTTCAACCTTTTTAACTATACCAATGTTTTCGCCCGGGCGGCCTATACCAGCAATATCGACCAGATCCGCAGCCTCACCAATTTTGACAACGTCATCCGTACGAGCACTTTTTTCAACTCCAGCTTTGCGGATGAGTCCGTCACCGTTTTCGGGCGCGTGCAGCGCACCTTTGGCAAGATTCAGGCCTCGCTCAACGCGAGCTTCAACTACAGCAAGATCAACCAGTTCATACAGGGCCAGCGATCCGTCAACGAAGGGTATACCCAGACCTACACCCCCGGGATCCGGACCAACTACAAAGTCGCCCCGAATGTAACCCTGCGGTATCGGTACAGCGTCACCAACAACAACCAGGGGGGCGGGGAAACCAAATTCGTCACAAATGCCCCTTCAGTGGAGGTCGACGCCCTGATCTGGAAATCTGTGACCTTCCGGAGCAACTACACCTATACCGACCAGGACCTGGGCAACGGGGATTCACAGTCCTTCCAGAACTGGGACGCCTCCCTTTCCTACCGCAGGGACCGGGACTCCAAATGGGAATACGAAATACGGGCAACGAACATCCTCAACATCGATGCCCAGGTGCGCAACAGCGCCAACAACCTTTCGGTCTTCGTTTCAGAGACCTTTATTCAGCCCCGGTTCCTGACCTTCCGGTTTATCTATACCCTTTGAGTCAGGGCCAGTCAATTGCAACTATCTAGGGGTGAACCCCGGCGAATATCCCTCACAACCCGCGGACATCAATCCCGGCGGCTTCCTTTTTTTTGCGATAATGACTCATCAGGAATAAAACCCCCGCCAAAACAAAGGGAAAAGTCACAAGGATGACAATCCCGAGACTCAACCAGACAGAATGGTTCATTCTGTAATTATGGGTAAAGATCAGCGGGCTGAAAACCAGGCCGGTAAGCAGGAATATAATCCCGCCGGCATATTCCCATTTCCAGGCAATGAGAAGGAAGGCCAGCAAAACAAACGA
>CAZUZE010000265.1:0-3614 GCA_964624565.1 uncultured Robiginitalea sp. | reverse complement strand
TTAGCATCCTTTTCATTTTTCTGCAAAGATACCGGAATTACCAATAGGCACGTCCGGTCCGGCCTTGTTCCTATTGGCTAGGCAACCATCATTGAGCCCCTCATCACAACCCCGAATAACCATAAGCCCGCGATCAGGTACATAAGCCACTGCTTTTTGAAATAGGCCGTCCCCAGGAACAACAGGATCAACAGGATCCTGCGGACCATATGAAAAGGGGGTTCTTCAAAACTGTACAGGAAGTGGCTGGCCACAAAAACGGACATCAGGATCAGGATCAGCCGGATGTTTTCCATAAAATAGGTCTCCGTTTTACTGCCTTCGTTCGGGGTAAATACATTGACCACCATCATGAAGAGGATCGGGGGCAGCAGGTATCCCAGGTATTGCGCATAGGTCTGGTGCGGGAACCTGTCGATCAGGTCCACATAGATCACCACATTGTAAATGGCCACCTCCGTCAGGATGATCGTGTAGATGATATACAGAGGAAAACGGTCCTCCTTATCGAAGATGCGTTTCCATTCACTCAACAGGTCGGTCAGGCCGATACCGTAGATGAGCAATGGGATGATGGCGAGGTATTCCGCAGGATCCATGGTGCCTAAAATACTAAATATCCCAATATACAGTCTCGCCGGTCCGACCCTTCAGGACATTAAATGACGACTGACAATTGTCATGAAATACGGCCGAACATCAGACTACCTTCGTACCTGAATAAACCCATATAATTCTGAGGTCTATGGAAACCATGCAAGAACGCACAATGAGCGTGTATAAATTCGGGAATAAAAAAGCCGATGGGCGGAAGGAACTCAAAAACCTGCTCGGTGGAAAAGGGGCTAACCTGGCCGAAATGAGCCGGATCGGGATTCCGGTGCCACCCGGCTTTACGATAACCACTGAAGTTTGCACCCAATTCAACAAGGAAGGGAAAGAAGCGGTGGTCAACACCATCGATGCGGAATTGCGGGAGGCGATCGCCGAGATCGAAGAAATCATGGGTGCCCGTTTCGGGGATGACGATAACCCGCTGCTTATCTCTGTGCGCTCTGGTGCCAGGGTCTCCATGCCGGGCATGATGGATACCGTCCTGAACCTGGGGCTCAATGAGGAGTCCATTGCCGGGATGGTACGCAAAACCGGGAATGAGCGCTTTGTTTGGGACTCCTACCGCCGATTTATTCAAATGTACAGTGGGGTGGTCCTCGGCCTGAAACCTGAAAACAAGGAAGACCTGGATCCCTTCGAAGAGATCATCGATCACCTTAAAGAAAAACGAAATATCGACCTGGACACCCAGTTTTCGGTTCAGGACCTGAAAGACCTGGTGTACGATTTCAAGGATATTGTAAAAAAACGCACGGGCAAACCCTTTCCCAATGATCCGTGGGACCAGTTATGGGGTGCCATCATCGCCGTGTTTGAAAGCTGGAACGGGGATCGCGCCCTTTACTACCGCAAGATGCACGGGTACCCGGAGGACTGGGGTACTGCCGTGAATGTGCAGGCCATGGTCTTTGGCAACATGGGCGAGGACTCTGCTACAGGGGTTTGCTTTACCCGGGATGCGGGAACAGGTGAAAACAAGTTCAACGGAGAGTATCTCGTTAATGCGCAGGGTGAAGATGTGGTTGCCGGGGTGCGGACCCCCCAGCAGATTACAAGGACCGGATCCCGTCGATGGGCCGAGCTCGCGCAGATCTCCGAAGAGGAACGGGTCGAAAATTACCCTTCCCTGGAAGAACTGATGCCTGAAATGTACAAGGAACTATTCGAGTACCAACGTACCCTTGAGAACCACTACCGGGACATGCAGGATATGGAATTCACCATCCAACAGGGCAAACTCTGGATCCTCCAAACCCGCAATGGGAAGCGGACCGGGGCCGCCATGGTAAAAATTAGCATGGACTTGCTCTCTGAAGGCCTGATCGACGAAAAAACCGCCATTGAGCGCATAGACCCCGGCAAACTGGATGAATTGCTCCACCCGGTATTTGACCCCGAGGCCCTGAAAAAGGCCCATGTCATCGCCCAGGGACTACCTGCATCCCCAGGTGCAGCCACTGGGAAGATCGTGTTTTTTGCCGATGAAGCCGCAAAATATAAATACTCTATCCTGGTGCGGATCGAAACCTCTCCCGAAGACCTTGAAGGGATGAATATCGCTCAGGGGATTGTAACTGCCCGGGGTGGGATGACGTCACATGCGGCTGTCGTAGCACGGGGAATGGGGAAATGTTGTGTTTCCGGGGCCGGTGCCCTGAAAATAAATTACAAGGCCCGTACCCTTACCGTCGGGGACCACGTCTACCAGGAAGGGGACTGGATTTCCATCAATGGCTCTACCGGGAATATCCTGGAGGGCAAGGTCGCGACCAAGGAACCCGAACTCAGTGGGGAATTTGGCCAGCTGATGACCCTCACCGACAAATACGCCCGGATGGAGGTCCGGACCAACGCCGACAATCCGAAGGACGCCCTGATTGCAAGGGGGTTTGGTGCCAGGGGAATTGGCCTGACCCGGACCGAGCACATGTTCTTTGAGGTGGACCGGATCAAGGCCATGCGGGAAATGATCCTGGCCGATACCGTTAAGGGGCGCAAACAGGCCCTTCGGGAACTGCTGCCCATGCAGCGCGGTGATTTTGAAGGTATTTTTGAAGCCATGCAGGGGTTCCCGGTAACCATCCGGCTATTGGACCCTCCCTTGCACGAATTCGTACCCCACCAGCTCGCCACACAACGGGAGCTGGCCGAGGAATTGCATATCTCGTTGGCAAACGTCAAACAAAAAGTAGCGGAACTCGAGGAGTTCAACCCGATGATGGGCCACAGGGGCTGCAGGCTTGGCAACACCTATCCCGAGATTACGGAGATGCAGGCCCGGGCCATTATCGAAGCGGCCCTGAACGTGAAAAAGGACAAGGGGATCGAATCCAAGCCCGAGATCATGGTTCCCCTGGTGGGTACCGTTGCCGAGTTCCTGCTTCAGAAATCCATCATCCAGCAAACTGCAGAAGAAATCTTTACCCAGCGGAAGGACCGGATTTCCTATTCGATAGGTACGATGATAGAAATCCCAAGGGCAGCCCTGCTGGCCGATAAAATAGCCGAACACGCTGATTTCTTTTCCTTTGGCACCAATGACCTAACCCAGATGACTTTTGGGTATTCCCGCGATGACGCCGGGAAGTTCCTGTCGGTATACCTGGAAAACGGCATCCTGAAAGAGGATCCTTTCGAAGTCCTGGATCAGGAAGGCGTGGGACAACTCGTAATCATGGGCACCGAGCGTGGCCGCGAGACCCGGCCGAACCTGAAAGTGGGGATATGCGGGGAACACGGGGGCGAACCCAGTTCTGTGGAATTCTGCCACCGGGTGGGGATGAATTACGTAAGCTGCTCCCCATATCGGGTACCTATCGCCCGGGTTGCCGCTGCACAGGCTGCCATCAGGGAAGAATCTGAAGAATCTTAATCCTCCTGTTTACGGTCCATTGATGGACTTCTTAACAATAATCCCCGGGAGAATTGAATATCCCGGGGATTTGATTTAGGAACTACCCCCTTGTTCTCGTTGAGAATGCTTTATTTTTGCAGGCAAA
>CAZUZE010000264.1:0-3615 GCA_964624565.1 uncultured Robiginitalea sp. | reverse complement strand
CTTTGAAGTTTTGAAAAGCGGAAAACCCATCCTCAACCCATCTGATTGAAAGGAAAGCACCTTCGACCTCCACCACCTTTTCACAACAGATCCGACAGGGGATCCCCGAGGCGCTGCCACCCCCGCGGGAGCGCGCTCCCGAACTCTCCCACGCCCCCGTGCGCAAGGACATCCTGAGCGAAGCGGAGAAAAAGCTCGCCCTGAGGAACGCCCTCCGGTATTTCCCGCCAGACTGGCACCCGGTCCTGGCCCCTGAATTCCTGGAAGAACTCCGGCGATTCGGGCGTATTTACATGTACCGGTTCAGGCCCGCCTATCCGATGTATGCCCGCCCGGTTTCGGAATATCCGGCCCGATGCGGGGCCGCGGCTGCCATCATGCTGATGATACAGAACAACCTGGATCCCGCGGTGGCACAGCACCCTGAGGAACTCATTACCTATGGGGGCAACGGGGCGGTTTTCCAAAACTGGGCCCAGTACCTGCTCACCATGAAATACCTTTCGGAACTCACCGAAACCCAGACCCTGCATATGTACTCGGGTCATCCCATGGGCCTGTTCCCCTCATCGAGGGAGGCCCCCAGGGTGGTTGTCACCAACGGGATGATGATCCCAAACTATTCCAAACCCGATGACTGGGAACGGTATAACGCCCTGGGCGTTACCCAGTACGGACAGATGACCGCAGGGTCCTATATGTACATCGGTCCCCAGGGGATCGTTCACGGCACGGCCATCACCGTTTTGAACGCGTTCCGGAAAGTGCTGCCGGAAGGCGCCCCGACCCGGGGCCGGGTTTTCCTCACTGCCGGCCTTGGGGGAATGAGCGGGGCGCAGCCCAAGGCGGGAAATATCGCCGGGTGCGTTACCGTATGTGCCGAGGTGAACCCAAAGGCCGCACAAAAGCGCTTTGAACAGGGCTGGGTGGATGTGCTCTGCACCGATATGGACGAACTGGTACGCCGTACCAAAAAGGCTATGGAGCGGGCGGAAACCATTTCCCTGGCCTATCTGGGCAACGTGGTCCACGTCTGGGAGCGATTTGCCGGGGAAGGGATTCACGTGGATCTCGGAAGCGATCAAACGTCCCTGCACAATCCGTGGTCCGGGGGGTATTACCCGGCAGGACTGACTTTTGAACAGGCGAATCAAATGATGGCCAACGACCCGGACGGGTTCCGGGAGAAGGTTCAGGAATCCCTGCGCAGGCATGTTGCAGCGATCAACCGGCATACGGAGCGGGGCACCTACTTTTTCGATTATGGGAATGCCTTCCTGCTGGAAGCCTCCCGGGCCGGGGCCGATGTAATGTCCAGGGACGGCCTGGAATTCCGGTATCCCTCCTATGTGCAGGACATCCTCGGCCCCCTCTGCTTTGATTACGGTTTCGGCCCGTTCCGGTGGGTCTGTGCCTCGGGAAAACCGGAAGACCTCAGGACTACGGACCAGATCGCCCTTAAAGTCATGAAGGAGCAATTATCCACAGCGCCGGAGGGGATCCGGCAGCAATTGCAGGACAACATCCTCTGGATTTCAGAGGCGGAAGAAAACCGGTTGGTCGTGGGGTCGCAGGCGCGCATCCTGTACGCCGACAGCGAGGGGCGTATCGCCATTGCGGCTGCCTTTAATAAAGCCATTGCCGCCGGCAGGATTTCAGGCCCGGTGGTCCTGGGAAGGGATCACCACGATGTGAGCGGCACCGACAGCCCGTTCCGTGAGACGAGCAATATTTTCGACGGGAGCCGGTACACGGCCGATATGGCTGTGCACAACGTCATAGGCGACAGCTTCAGGGGCGCCTCCTGGGTTTCCCTCCACAATGGAGGGGGCGTTGGGTGGGGCGAGGTGATCAACGGGGGCTTCGGCCTCGTTCTCGACGGCAGCGACGAAGCGGCTGAGCGCCTGAAAAACATGCTGTTCTACGACGTGAACAACGGGATTGCACGCAGGAGCTGGGCGCGGAACCCAAATGCCCTGGCCGCCCTGAAACGCGAAATGGAAAGGACTCCCGGATTGAAGGTCACCCTGCCCAACCTGGTGGAGGACCGCCTTTTGGATAACCTGATTTAAACACGCCCAATGCATCCGGACTACTCCCCTCCCAATCTTTCGAACTGGTCCGGCCGTCCTTCACAGGACAAGGCCTACCTGCATGAGAATATCCAACTCCTGGACCTGTCTGGAGCAGGCCTTTTACAGAGCCCTTCCCCCACCCCCGTCCTTTTGGGCTATGCCTGCGATACCGGGGTGGCGCGAAACCTGGGCCGCCCCGGGGCCGCCGCAGGCCCCCTGGCACTCCGGGGCGCCCTTGGGCGCATGCCGGTGCTGGCAAAAGGGGCCCGGTTTCTATGGGATGCAGGGGACTTCACGGATGCAGGCAGCTCCCTGGAGTCCGCACAGGAAGGTTTTGCCAAGGGGATCGGACGCCTGGTTCAAAATGGGTATTTCCCAATTGGAATCGGGGGTGGTCACGATATCTCCTATGCCCATTACCTGGGGCTGGCCTCCGGCCTTGGGACCGGGGTGCGGTTGGGCATACTGAACCTGGATGCCCACCTGGACCTTCGAAGGCCTGATCCCCTCCCCCATTCAGGCAGTCCCTTCTTCCAAATAGCGGGTCACTGTGAGGACACGGGAAGGGACTTCAGGTACTGCTGCCTCGGGGCCCGCAGGGACGCCAACCCCCAGGAACTTTGGGATCGGGCCAGGGACCTTGGGGCGGTGGTCATCGAGCGCAGCGAACTTTGGCCCCCGGGACTCCCCGGGACCCTGGCGAAGGTAGGGTCATTTCTAAACACCGTGGACGCACTCTACCTGACCATTGACCTTGACGGCTTTGCCTCTTCCTATGCACCGGGGGTCAGTGCACCCTCGCCTATGGGGTTTACACCGGATGCCATCCTGCCCGTTCTCGATGCGGTCCTGGAATCCAAAAAACTGAAAAGTGTGGACATTGCCGAACTGAACCCCGCCTATGACAGGGATTTGCAGACTGCGGTGCTGGCCGCCGGCCTGCTCCACCGCATCCTCAATTTTCCGGGCTTATTCTAACCAGGACCGGTAGTATTTCCCATCGTCCAGATCAAGGGCAGCACTGGTGACCTGCAGGGGTTTGAAGGTATCCACCATCACGGCGAGTTCTTCGGTCCCTTTTTTGCCAATGCTGGCCTCGTACGTGCCCGGGTGCGGACCGTGAGGGATGCCTGCAGGGTGGAGGGAAATATAGCCCTGGTCGATGCCCTTGCGGCTCATAAAATCGCCATCCACATAATACAGGACCTCGTCTGAATCGATGTTGGAGTGGTTATAGGGCGCCGGAATGGCCTGGGGGTGGTAGTCGTAAAGCCTCGGGACGAACGAACACACCACAAAGGCACTCGTCTCGAAGGTCTGGTGCACGGGCGGGGGTTGGTGCACCCGTCCCGTGATGGGCTCAAAGTCGTGGATGGAAAAGCCGTACGGGTAGTTGTACCCGTCCCAGCCGACCACGTCGAAGGGGTGCGTGGCATAAACCAGATGGTGCAGTTGCCCCTGCTTTTTTACCTTGATCAGGAAATCGCCCGTCTCGTCATGGGCCTGCAGGTTCTGGGGCAATTTAAAATCCCTTTCACAA
>CAZUZE010000263.1:0-3626 GCA_964624565.1 uncultured Robiginitalea sp. | reverse complement strand
CCCACCCCCCCTGCCTAGGTAAAACTTGACGATGGCCTCGTGGGAACCGCTGTTATACCCCCCGAGCCCGTTGACATTGTAGTCATAGGCGTATCCGAGGAACAAATTATCAGAGATCTGGAACCCGGCCAGCCCGCTGACCGCGTTGTCAAAACGGTACGCCGCCCCGAGGGTAAATGTCCCATTGAGCAGGAAATTGGCTGAAAGGTTCCCGTTGACCGGGGCGCCCTGGATGTAATTGACCAGGAAGGCCGGCTTGAACTTCAGGTTGTCATTGAGCTGGAAGACGTACCCCCCGATAAGGTTGAACTGCAACTGGTCTTCCACGACCTGGGCCGCCTCATCGCTGTACAGGCCATCGGTCAGGAAATTGGGGATGGAGAACCCGGCATACCAGTTGGAATGGTAGAGAAAAACACCGGCCCCAATGGTCGGGGTAAATTCGTTGATGGTTTCCACGCCCAGGATGGGTTCCCCAGGGTTCTCAAAAGTCCCCTTGGAAAAATCCACATTGAGGAAGCTCCCCCCGGCATCCAGCCCAAAGGAAAGGAATACCTCGTTGTCAAATTCAACCTGGAAGGAGTATGAGACATCCACAAAGGTCTGGGTAGTGGGCCCCAGCTGGTCATTGACGGCATTGAACCCGAGCCCGTGTTTCCGGTTCCCGAGGGGGTAATTCATCCCGAAACGGATGGTCCGGGGCGCCCCGGGGATGTCGATCCACTGGGAGCGGTACAACAGATTCAGGTCCGGCGTTTCAACCGTCCCCACATAGGCCGGGTTAAAACTGCCGATATTGTACATGTACTGCGTATAAAAAGGTTCCCGCTGCGCCTGCAGGGATCCTGAATAAAGGAATGGCACCGCCAGCACCAATAATTGGAACAGGGTACGGGTTTTGATCGTGTAAGTGAGCTCCTTCATACTATCGGATCAGTTGTATCCATCCTTTCTGGACTTCCTCCCCCGGTCCCAGTTCGAGAATATAATAATAGGTCCCCTCGGGGGCCTGATTGCCGTTAAAAGTGCCGTCCCAGACCCTGTCATCGGTCATGTTGGAAGCCTCAAAAACAGGCTGGCCGTACCGGTTGAAAATCTGTATCGAAGTCTCCGGGAAGGATCCGATATCCCGGATCACCAGGAAGTCATTGATGCCATCCCCGTTGGGAGAAAACTGGTTGAACACAAAACCGGGATCAGCCTGGGTCCGCTGATTCACGTTGACATCAATACTGTCCTGATAATCCGCTTCCTGCCCGGCACCGGGCTCAGGGCTCAGGATGCGGGCCGAGTTTGTAAAACTTCCCTCCCGGGGCACTTCAACGACAATCAGGAGCTCGGCCTGTTCCCCCGGGGACAGGCTGCCAATGCTCCAGATACCCGTTGCCAGGTCATAGGAACCTCCTGAAGGGGTGCTGACGGAATGGCTCCGGTAGTCAAAACCGCTCTGGGCCACAGGAAGGATCAGGTCCTCCACGCGGAGGTTCCGGGCAGTCAGGGTATCGGATTCATTCCGGACCACCAGCCGGAAGGTGACCTCATCGCCCACCAGGGGATTTATTTGATCCCTCTGGAAACGGCTGTCCTCAGAGGATATCCGGGCAAACTTTTCCAGCACGAGGTCTTCCCCTTCCCCCCGGGCGATTTGCAGTTCCACGGTGCTTTCGTTGTTGTCCGGGTTGGTGTCGTCCGGCAGGGAGGCAAGAAGTTCTGCGGTATTTGTATACACCCCGCTCTCGAGGACCGTCACCCGGATCTGCAGGCTGGCCGAGGCCTGGGGCCCGAGTTCCGGGACTGCCCAGATTCCAGTAAGGGGGTCGTACTCCCCGGTGGAGGCGTTATGGGAGCCATAGTCAAATCCGGATTCCAAAAGGTCGCCTACCTCGATTTCCGTAACGCCCCCGGAACTCAGGTTTTCCAGGGTTATGGTAAAGACCACTTCCTGCCCGGCCTCCGCCTGCAGGTTGTCTGCCGTTTTGGTCACGGCAAGGTCCACACAGGTAGGGCTGTCGGCATTGGGTATACAGGGATTCGTGTTGGCCGGGTCCTGCTGGTCGTTCACCTCGTCCCCATCCGTGTCGAGGATATTCGAATCCAGGGCATCGATAAATTCATCTCCGTCCTCGTTAAGGGGGTTCTCGGGATCCCCACCGACTTCTACCCCGTCCTCGATGCCGTCCCCGTCGGTATCCCGGTTGGTGGGGTCCGTACCCAGGCTTACCTCCACCCCGTCAAGCAACCCGTCCCCGTCCGTGTCTGAATCGCAATTGTTGACCGAGATGCTCACAGCCGCCGTCAGGTCCGTACAGGGGGGCTCGGCCACATTGGTCGTGTACCTGAAAATATAAATCCCGTCCGCCAGGCCTTCAAAATCGACGATGTTTCCATCCCCGATAACCAAAACGCCGGAGGGGTCCTGAAGGATCTCCCAGGTCCCGGGGTCTGCCCCCTGCAGGCGGTTGTCGAGGTCGACTATGGTCGGCCCGTTTTCGGGATCGTTGCAGGCGGACCCGTTGCTGGGGGTACCCGCACTTATGGCCGGGGCGATCAGGGCCACAACTTCCTCCCTGGGGGAACTGCATCCATTGGCAAAGGCTTCAACCCAATAGGAAGTCGTGGATTGGAGCACAGGTGTATTGAATTGGGGGCCCGTGAAAACCGGGGTTCCCCCGGTCGACTGGGTATACCAGTTGAGATCGGGTGCCGTATCGCTGTTGGGGGTCTCCCCTTCTGCGGTGAGCCTGACAGAGGCAGGCCCGCAGCTCTCAGCCCCGGAGGTGGCCGTGATGACAGGGCTGTCGTTCCGCACCAGGGTAATTTCCAGGGTTGGGCTCGCACAGGAATTCGCTGCATCGAAGAAAAAGCCATAATACGTGCCCGGGGTCGGGTTGTTTGCCTGGTTCTGGGTCAGGTGCCCGTCCAGCACAAGGGGGTCCGGGTTCCTGCTCCAGATCAGGGAAGTCCCGTCAGGTGCAGGGCTGTCCGTATAGGAATTCAGGGGCAATAGGGTATCTTCTGCACAGAAATCGGTGGGTACCTCCGGATTCAGTATCGGAGCCGAGTTTCCCGCCTCGCAGGGGTCGCAGACTACCACGCCAATGGTCACATTTTCGAAATCATCAGGGCAGGGGGCCGTGCCGGTAACAGTATACCGGAAGGTATAGTCCCCCGGGGCCAGCCCGGCAAAATCCACGACATTTCCCGCCCCGATCGGGACGGTCACGGACCCGCTTACAAAGGTCCATACCCCTCCCGGATCCGCGAGGTTCAGGGAGTTGTCCAGGTCGAGGGTCGTCGAACCAAATTCGTCATCCGTACAGGCCACCGTATTGTTGTTGGCCGTTCCCGCACTTACGGGGTCCTGCACCGTCGCAATCACCTCCACCCGCTCAGAGATACAGCCATTAAAAGCGGCCTCTACCCAAAACGACCTCGTCGCCGCTATGGAAGGGGTTGTAAAGGAAGGTCCGGTACCCAGAACAGCCCCGCCCGTAGGCACATCGAACCACCGGATCACCGGGGTGTCCGGTTGGCCGGGGACCTCCCCCACAGCGGTTAACTGGACCACCCCGGAGCCGCACCTCGAGCCGTCGGTCGGCGTCACGACCGGGACAGGGCTTTGGGAC
>CAZUZE010000262.1:0-3629 GCA_964624565.1 uncultured Robiginitalea sp. | reverse complement strand
CAAAAGAGCGCAAAGAGCAGGGCACAAAGGATGAGTGTGCCGGTGATGACCCTGTTCAGGGGAAAGGCCCATAGGATCCGGTCGTAAAACAGGGAGAACAGCACTGCGAAAACCGCAGTGAGCAGGTAGGCCGTCGGCAGGGCATCCGAGGAAAGCTCGCTCAGGAAGATGGAGTTGATGGTCGGTTTGACGATCAACAGGGTGGTTATCAGAAGAAAGATATAGAGTTGGAGCAAAAAGGCCTTCCGGGACTCGGAGGGCCTGATATCGAAGAGCTCATAAATCATTCCAGGTATTCGGTCCATTGGCAGCGGCAGGGTTAGTGTCCCAGGACTTTTTCCACCGGACCTACGATACGGCGCACGATTTCTTCCCCTCGGGGATCTTCAGTGAGGGCCACCAAAATATATTTCCTGTCCGTATCCCAGATAAGGATGGAATCCGAGTGCCATGCCTTCCAGGACCCCGATTTGCGATAGAGGGTAGCTTTCGGGGCGAACTGATCCATCGAATGGACAAACTTATGCCGGAGGCCCGGGTCTTTCATAACCTCCAGCATGTCGGCAGACCGTTCAAAACTGACAAGCTTGCCAAAAACCAGGCGGTAGTAAAACCGGCATACCTGATAGGCATTGGCTGCATGGCTGAGGTTTTTCAACGGCTCGCGGTTGGTCTCCCCGCTTCGCGAATAACGCTTCCCCACCCAAAGTCCCCCGCCTTTGGATTCTTCGTAAAACTGGTTCTTTGGGTCCCGGAGCACATTCTCAATCTTCTGGTATCCGAGCAAATCGATGATCCGGGTGGTGGCCTCATTGTCGGAATAACGGATCATCCGGTTCATGTCGGCCTTCAGTGCCTGGGATTCTTCCAGCTCCCCTTTGTCAATAGCGTCCTCAGCGGCCAGTAAGACCCCGATCTTCGGGAGGCTGGCGGCATACATCATCTCCCTGCCATTGACACTCGCATACCTCGGATGGCTCCAGTCACTAAGGTCCACCAGCCCAACACACAACTTCCGCCTGGAGATCAGGCCGGCGAAAATGGGGTCGAGCAGCAGGGCCTTCCTGAGGTTCTTCTCCAGATTCTGGTCGCTCCAGGAATCCAGGGGCTTAAAGTCCCAGTCGTCGATCCGGATGGGAAGTTCGGGGGTTTGAACCACCCCATCCCCCCGGGAACCCAGGGCACCTGTAGCGTCCGCACCACCCGGAATGGGTGTTTTCATCGACTGGACCAGCTCTGGCAAAGTCCCTCCCAGCGGACAGGTGAACAACAAGATCAGGAGGAGCAGCGATATTCTCATACTTCCGTTCTCAATTGGCGAACCCTTCAAATTTACGGTACATTCCTGTGCCGGCAGTACCATGTGGATGAAGAATTTCGGGCTTCGGTTATAAAGATAGGCCTTGCCTGTTATTTCGCAAGGCCTGCATTGCTCAAAACCGGTCCCCCATGGCGATATCGCCCAGGTTGCCCAGGATGCTCCCCTCCCCTTTTTGCTTGCCACCCCCTCTTGGTGCGGCCGCCCATACGCGTTCGGCCAGCCTGCTGAAGGGGAGGGACTGAATATAGGCAATGCCCGGGCCCCTCAGGGTAGCGAAGAAAAATCCTTCCCCCCCGAAGAGCGTGTTGCGGATACCCCCTATAAATTCGATGTCGTAGTCCACCGTCTGGGTAAACCCGACCAGGCACCCCGTATCGACCCTGAGCAATTCGCCCGGGGCGAGGTCTATCCGGGCCATCGTCCCCCCGGCATGGATAAAGGCCATCCCATCGCCTTCCAAACGCTGCATGATAAAGCCTTCCCCCCCGAAAAACCCGCGCCCGAGCCGCTTGGAAAACTCAATGCCGACATGCACCCCCCGGGCGGCGCATAAAAAAGCGTCCTTCTGGCAAATAAAGGTCCCCCCTTTTTCGGAGAGGTCGATCGGAAGGATTTTCCCCGGGTAGGGAGAGGCAAAACTGACCGAACGCTTCCCCTGCCCCGTGTTGTAAAATGCCGTGAGGAAAAGGCTTTCCCCGGTGAGGATCCGTTTTCCGGCAGATAGTATCTTGTCGAGGATACCGCCCTGCTTTTCCTTGTGCGACCCGTCCCCGAAAATGGTTTCCATTTTTATGTCTTCTTCGGCCATCATAAAACCGCCGGCCTCTGCGACCACCGCTTCCATAGGGTCCAGTTCAATGGAGACGTATTGCATTTCTTCCCCGAATATTTCGTAATCGATCTCGTGTGCGTTCATAATTACTTGAATAAGGTTATTACAGGTTTAGTTCTTGTGCTTCCCGGCTGGAAGTCCGGGCCTTTATTTGGGGGTACCCCCCCGCCCCCGGTTTCAATTTATCTGGTTTCACTGCAAAATCCCGGCAGCAGCATAAATCTGAAACCCGCTACCATACTAGTAGCTATTCTCCTATTTTGTTACACCGCCCTATGCAACTTCCCCCTTCCGCGCCTTCAGGGTCCATTCAAAGTGAAACTCACTGACAATTTCCCCGGAGGCATCTTTCCCTATAGATGTCATCCAGAGCGTATGTCCGTCTCCGGTCTCCAGGACCTTCCTGAGCGTTTCCCGCACTTCGGCGCCCTGGGTGCAGCGAAAGGTGATCCGCCCCCGTGCCTTTTTCCTGAAATGGGCCCTGTTGCTGTAGACCAGCATGGAGATTCCCTTGCCCGTGTTGCTGATTTCCCGGTGCACCAAAGCACCCGTGGCCAGTTCGGCCGCCATGCCCTGAACCGCCCAGAACATCGAATTAAAGGGGTTCTGGTTTATCCATCGGTAGCGCACATAGCTTACGGCCTCCTCCTCGGACAATTCCAAAAGGCGAACCCCGCACCACCATGCGGAGGGAAGTTTTAAGAACAGGTAGGCGTTGAATTTGCGGGTAAATCCCTTCATATTTAAGGTCATCTGCCAGCTTAAAGGTATGGAAACCCAGAACATTTGAAATGTTAATATTTTGTTAATTAGTAGTACTATGTTTTGCATAATACCTTTTTTTGGATATATATTTGCATAAGAAACAACTAGGCCATGGCAGAAACTATTACAAAACACGAGCGAAACCTGTCCGCTGTCATCCACGGGGCTACCCTTGGGCGCTTCTTTTTTCCCCTGGGGCAATTCCTTTTTCCCCTGCTCTTCTGGCTCCCGAACCGAAAACAATATGCCTTTGTGGACTACCACGGAAAGCAGGCGCTGAATTTCCAGATCAGCATGGCCCTTTATTCCCTGGTCGTGGGGATGCTCTCGATTCCCTTTTTCCTTGGATTCCTCCCGGATTTTTTCGAACATGGATTTCTGCGGTGGGGGGACCACCACGGGGGACCCTTTCATTTCGGCTTTATACGGGATTTCTGGGACACACCCAGGTTCTGGTGGCCGCTGGGGCTTACCGGTCTTCTGGAACTGGCCCTTTACGCGATCAACATCATCTATACCATCCTGGCAACCCTGCGCACCAGCGAAGGAGAGTACTTTAAATACCCACTGACGATACCCTTTATAAAATGAAGTTCCTCCTTGCACATATCGCCTTCGGTTTGATGTTACTGGCGCCTGCTGCGGGCAGGGGGCAGGAATCCATGGGTTCTGAACTCTACCGGACCATCCTCGACCTGGACAACACGTACT
>CAZUZE010000261.1:0-3632 GCA_964624565.1 uncultured Robiginitalea sp. | reverse complement strand
GCCCTGATCGGAGAAGGCCTGGACGCAGTGATGATTGCCCACCTGGATGTGCCCGCACTGACGGGCGTGCCCGGGGAACCGGCCTCCCTGTCCCCCCTGCTCATGCGAAACGTCCTTCGCAGGGAACTGGGCTTCGGGGGGTTGATTTGTACAGATGCCTTAAACATGAAAGGGGTGACGCAGTACGAAGGGGTGGACAACGCCTCTTTGGGGGCTTTCCTCGCGGGGAACGACCTGCTGCTTATGCCGGAGAACCTGGACGCCGACTATGGGGCTGTCCTTGAGGCCTACCGAAGTGGCCGTATTTCAGAAGACCGCATGGCGGCTTCGGTCAAGAAAATCCTGGCAGCCAAATACAAGGCGGGATTGCACCAATACGCCCCGGTGGATGCCCAAAACCTTTCCAAAGCCCTGGATTCGGCTCACAGTGGCTACCTGGGGGAACTGGCCATGGAGGCCGCAGTGACCGTGTTGAAGAATCGCGCGGATCTTATCGGCATCAAAAACCTGGAGAACAAGAAGATCGCCTATGTGAAGTTCGGGACCGCAGACCACCTTCCTTTTTTGAACCAACTCCGGCGCTATGCCCAAATCGATGAAGTGAGCGCAAACGACATCGGGACCCTGAACCGGAAACTACGGGAGTACAACCTGGTGCTGATCGGGATGCACCAGTCCAATGATTCCCCTTATAAAAAACACAACTTCACCGAAAAGGAACTGTTCTGGCTGGAGGAAATAGCGCGGCAGCCGACCTCGAATTCCATACTTACCGTATTCGCGAAACCCTACATCCTCTCCGATGTGCTTTCGTTTGACAGCCTCGATGGCCTCGTGATGGCTTACCAGAACAGCACGACTGCCCAGGAAGTGGCCGCCGAATTGCTTTTCGGGGTATTTGAAGCCCGGGGCAGGCTCCCGGTAACGGCCCACCCTTCATTCCCTGCCGGGAGTGGGATGGGAACCGGGGCTTTGAGCCGGCTCGGCTACAGTGTGCCTGAGCGCGTCGGACTGGACGCGACCCGGCTCGCAGCTGTGGACACCCTGATGCAGATCGGCCTGGATTCCCTCATGTTCCCCGGGGCCCAGGTGCTGATAGCCCGGCACGGGCAGGTCGTCTTTCACAAGGCGTACGGCAAACCCACCTATGATTCGGACCAGGAGGTGCGCACCACAGACATATACGATCTGGCCTCCCTGACAAAAATCCTCGCCACCCTCCCGATGCTCATGCAAATGGAGGAAACTGGCCGGATCAGTTTCGAAACCACCTTCGGGGAGCTGAACCCCGATTACGCCGAGACGGAGCTCCGCGATGTCACGGTCCTCAAGGCGCTCAGCCATTACGGACGGCTGCCTTCCTGGATCGCCTTTTACCTGGACACCCTCAACAAGGACCGGAAACCCTCCCCGGACTTCTACCGACCCAACCCCGCAGACGGGTACTCCATACAGGTGGCGGAACGGTTGTACCTCTCGGATGCCTATACCGATTCGATCTATAACCGCATCGGCAGGCAAAGCCTGAAATCCAACAGCTACAGGTACAGCGATGTTCCGTATTACGTCTTTAAGAAATATATAGAAGAGTCCTATGGAAAGCCGCTGGACGAGCTGACCTACGACTATTTTTACCACTCCCTTGGGGCCACACATACAGGGTACCGGCCCCTGGAGCGCTTTCCGAAATCCCAGATCATGCCCACAGAAGTGGACAACTACTACCGCTACCAGGTGGTACAGGGCTTTGTGCACGATATGGGCGCTGCCATGCAGGGCGGGGTAGGGGGGCACGCCGGGCTGTTCAGCAACGCGAACGACGTGGCCAAAATCATGCAGATGTACCTTCAGGGCGGGTACTACGGGGGCAAACGCTACCTGAATTCCCGGACCGTCGAGAAATTCAACAAATGTTATTTCTGCAACAAAAATGTCCGCAGGGGCGTGGGGTTCGACAAACCCCAGCTAGAGGAACCAGGCCCCACCTGCGGATGCGTATCCCACAAGAGTTTCGGGCACAGCGGATTTACCGGCACCTTCACCTGGGCCGACCCGGACACCGGGCTGGTCTATGTCTTCCTCTCCAACCGCACCTACCCGTCCTCCTCCAATACGATGTTGATTCAGAGCGGGCTGCGCTCCCGCATCCAACAGGCGATTTATGATTCCCTTATCAACCAAACAGGCATTTAAAACGTAAATTTATCCTCATGAAACTCGCTATAGTCTGTTATCCGACCTTTGGGGGAAGCGGTGTGGTAGCCACGGAACTGGGGATCGCCCTGGCGCAACGGGGCCATGAAATTCACTTTGTGACCTACAAACAACCGGTCCGCCTCGAACTTCTCAGTAAGAACATCCACTTCCACGAGGTTTTCGTGCCGGAGTACCCCTTGTTCCATTACCAGCCCTACGAACTCGCCCTGTCGAGCAAGCTGGTGGATACCATCAAAATGTACGGCATCGAGGTACTCCATGTCCACTATGCGATCCCCCATGCCTATGCGGGGTATATTACCAAAAAAATGCTGAAGGAGGAAGGGATCTACATCCCCATGATCACCACCCTGCACGGGACGGACATCACCCTGGTGGGCAACCACCCCTTTTACCGCACCGCGGTCAATTTCAGCATCAACAAGTCGGATATGGTCACGGCCGTATCAGAAAGCCTTAAAAAGGATACCCTGGAATTATTCGATATTACAAAGGAGATCCAGGTCATCCCGAATTTCGTGGATAAGAGCAAATACGGGCATGAGTACAAAGATTGCCAGCGGTCGCTCCTCGCCTCAGACGATGAAAAAATCATCACCCATATCAGCAATTTCAGGAAGGTAAAGCGAATCCCCGATGTAATCGAGGTCTTTTACCGCGTCCAGAAGGAAGTCCCGTCCAAGCTCATCATGATCGGGGAGGGCCCCGAAAAGGAGCATGCCGAGTTTACCGTTGAAAAGCTGGGGATACAGGACAGGGTGGTCTTTCTCGGCAACAGCAACGAAATCGACCGCATCCTCTGTTTTTCAGACCTGTTCCTGCTGCCCTCGGAGAAGGAGAGTTTCGGGTTGTCTGCCCTCGAGGCCATGATCAACAAAGTGGCTGTGATCTCCAGCAATACCGGGGGGATTCCCGAAGTCAACAAGCACGGGGTCACAGGTTTCCTGAGCGATGTTGGGGACATCGATGACATGGTCGCAAATGCCCTCGAACTGCTCAGGGATGAGGCAAAGCTGGAAACCTTCAAGCAACAGGCCTACGAGGTCGCCTGCGGCTTTGACATCCACAACATCCTCCCCATGTACGAGGACGTTTACCGCCAGGCCTATAAATGGCGGTATAAGAATGCGTTTGACTGATGTAATCGAATCAACTGAAAATTGGTTGCCCTCTCAATTGACCCCATCAATCAGAAGATAGACGAATATTACCCACCAATGCTCTATATTTCTTCAAGGGCTCAGGGAAAAGTCTAACTTTGTACCCCTAAAATTCCATTGGAATTTGAAACTGTTGGAAATCAAAGGTTGGATATTCTAAAACCGGCCTTGCCTCCACATTAAGGTATCTATGGAAATGCTGCCAGCCACTAATTTTTTAATGAGCAATTAATGGATCACAACTTTTTTATAAAC
>CAZUZE010000260.1:0-3642 GCA_964624565.1 uncultured Robiginitalea sp. | reverse complement strand
ATTACTGTCACCGAACCGCCTCCCCCGCCAATGCTGGTCAGCACATACGGGTCCGTGGAGGTCCCCGATCCTGCCACGGTCACAGTGGCACTATTTTCAATAACGGTTTCAGACCCGTCCGCCCCCCCGGTACTTGTCAAAACATAGGGATCGGCCACCGTCCCTGATCCTTCAACGGTTACGGTAGGGCTGTCGTCAATTACTGTCACCGAACCGCCTCCCCCGCCAATGCTGGTCAGCACATACGGGTCCGCGGAAGTCCCCGACCCTGCCACAGTCACGGTAGCACTATTCTCAATCACCGTTTCAGACCCGTCGGCGGGTGGATCAACTAAACTGCTTAGGTCCACTATTTCGGAGGTGGCATTTTCGATTTCAAGGGTGAGGGCACTGGAGGCGGGTTCAAAACTGAATTCAAGGATCTGCTGCTGGTCCGTGTTGATCCCGCTGGTCAGCCCGGACAGGTCCACCGTATTCCCGTTTTCTATCCCCAGGATGGTCCCCTCAAGGGTAAGGCCCTGGGCATCCGTATTGTCCAGGAATTCAGAGAGGTCGACCTGGTTGCCATCTTCAATCCCCAGAAAAGGGGTGTTCAGGGCAAGGGTCTGGTCATCCGAACTGCTCCCCTGGATTTCTTCAATGGCCCCCTGGACCGTAGCGGCCGTCAACCCATTGGTGGTATTGTCAAAAGGAAGGGCGGAGGCATTGAGGTCAAAACCCGTCTGGGCGCCACCGGCATTGGTAAAGATGAAGGTGCCGTCACCGTTTGGCTGAAGGGAGATGCCCTCCAAACCGGTGCTGAGCAGGTCGATGGCCGCCTGCACATCCGAAGCCGAAAGGCCGGAGGCCGTATTATCGTATCCGATCGCCGCTGCCACCAGGTCCCCCTGTACCAGGAAAGGGACGTCATTTACAAAGTCGCTGAGGGTGATGTCCACAAAGTCGAGGTTCCGGGCCGTCACCGCGTTGTCCTGCAGTTCTGCAGCTCCCACGGAGGCAGCCGCAAGTTTTTCCGAGTTGATGGAGTTGTTCTGAATGTCCTGGCTGCCGATGCTGAAATCCACGATGTTCTCGCTCCGGATCTGGCCCACCTCGAAATTCACCGACTCCGCCAGGGGCGTAATCACAATGGTGGGGAATTCGTTTACGATGGGTTCAGTGGTAAAAGCCCTGCCGAGGGCCTCGCAGAGGTTCACCCAGGCTTCGCCATTGTGGTAGAAGAGGCAGCGCTCGTCCGTATTGTAGGCCAGGGCCCCCTGGGAAGGGGTTATGGCCAGGAGCTCCTCCGTGCTCACCCTTGTGATCACCAGGACCTGGTCCCTGCTTTCCAGTTCGAATAGGGATGCCGGATCGATGGTCTGAGGGTTGTCCCCGAGCTTTACCTGGGCAGTGATGCCGTGTGTTGCAAACAGGAGGATCAGTGGGAGCAGGAGCTTCATTTTCATAGGGCAAGGACGGTTACGAATTCTTATTTAGATCCCCGGCCGGGATAGAGGTCAGAATTTATGGACAAAAGTAAGATTATCAGCCTACACTCCCGCTGAAATTGGCTTCAATGCCTCCTTTATTGGATGAACGGAAATCATGGCCCGGAAAAATGCAAGAAACACCGGTTTCCTGCACCTTTAAAGCATGTAGCCGGTAAAACCACCCCTGATGCCGGGCGCTATTAACATAAGTTTAGGGGCGGCCGCTTTTTTTTTACCCGAACTTCCTTTTTCTTTATATTCTGCTAAGACCCGGGTGTATGAGGAAGACAGTGTTATTCGTAGTATTTTTTGGGATGCTCATTTCCGGGATGGCCCAGGAAGATGGCCGGACCCTGCTGCGCGGGACCGTTCTGTACCGGAATTCGGTGGTCCCCAATGAAAATGTCATCAATACCACCGCCCAAAAGGCTACGATTACCGATGAGGACGGCACCTTTGCCATTCCCGTGAAGGAAGGGGACGAAGTCGTTTTTATGGCGCTCAACTACCAGTTGCAGATGGTAAAGATCACCGATGAAATATTGAAAAACAACCGCCTGGTGGTGGAGGTGACCGAAAAGGTCACCCAACTGGACGAGGTGGTGGTAAGCCCGGAGGACCAGGAGGAATTCATCCGCCTGAGCAATGAGGATTTCAAGGGTTTTGACTACGATACGGATGAGACTACGGAGGTGGTAAATATTTCCGAGGACATGACGGTAAGGGGGATGCAGTACGGCCTGAATTTTGTCAATATTTTCAAGTTGCTGGCCTCGGCCGTAAGCGGCGATTCCCAAAAGGAGACCCCCGCCCTGAAGCCGAGCGAGGTGCTGCGCCAGGTTTATGACGATGCATTTTTTGTGCAGGACCTGCAAATCCCGCAGGAGGATATCGATGCCTTCCTCATCTACTGCGATACCCAGCTGCCGCCGAGGACCCTGCTCCGGAAGGAAAATGAATTTCAGCTCATCGACTTCCTCGTCACCCAAAGTGAAGCCTTCAGAAGTGAGCAGAAAAAGTAAGGCCCCCTACCTGCTTTTTGTGGTGTTCCTGTACAGTCCCCTGCTGGCTGTGGGACAGCAGCAGCACCCCCAATCCGGCGCACTTCAGGGCCGGATCGTAGAGTCAGGGGAGGGGATCCCCAACGTCCATATCCTGAACCTGTCTGCGGAACGGGCCACGATCACCAATGCGGAGGGCTTTTTCAGCATGGATTCCCGCAGCGGGGATACCCTGCTGATCTCCGCCATCCGCTACCAGCGCAAGACTTTTGTGGTTACGGACCAGATGCTGGAATCCTCCGGCCTGCTTATCGAACTCGAACCTTTTGTCAACCAGCTGGATGAGGTCGTGGTCCGGCCCTACAACCTGAGCGGCAACCTGGTTGAGGACCTTGAAAACCTCGAAGTTGAAGAACCCGTCACGGCGGCCTCCCTCAACCTGCCCAATGCGTATGCAAAAAAGCGCACCCAGGCGGAGCGGCAGCTGATCGAGGCCACCACGGGGGGAGGACTGATCCCGCTTAACCCGGTACTCAATGCCATTTCCGGGCGGACCCGCATGCTTAAGAAAAGGCTGGCGCGGGACCAGGCGTATGAGCGGACGCAACAAGTGCGCGCCATGTATGCGGACAGCCTCTTTGAACAGGACCTCGGGATCCCGCGTATCCGCATCCCCGATTTTATGTATTTCTGTGAGGTCGACCCGCAATTCGAAACCCTTACCGCCCTGGAGGATCGCCTGAAGATGTGGGAATTCCTTGAGGCAAAAAGCGGGGACTACCGCAAATCGAATAATTTGGACTAGAAACGTTTCATTTGCCTATTTTTGCACCCTTGCGAAAGCACAGTTTACATCTCCAATTTCCCCAAATGCGCAGGAGGCACCTTTTGCTTATTTCTTTATGCTGGCTGGTCTTGCCGGTACTCTCCTTTGCGGAAGCCCACAAGTTCTACGTCAGTGTTACCAATGTGGACTACGCGGAAAAGGAGGAATCCCTGCAGATCATCAGCCGCATTTTCATCGACGACCTGGAAGAGGTCCTGGAGGCCCGATACGACCTGAAAGCAGAGCTGGCCACCCCAGGGGAATCCCCTCAGGCCGATGCTTATATCGAGAAGTACTTCAACGCCAAATTCTCGGTTTTTGTCAACGGGGACCCGAGGGAGTACGC
>CAZUZE010000259.1:0-3709 GCA_964624565.1 uncultured Robiginitalea sp. | reverse complement strand
GGCCGGTGGATGCGGTTCCTGCTGGGATACAACCCCGAGGTAATGACGCGCGCCGCGATTGAGCAGGCGTTCACCCCTTTTGTCGAAATCCCCGGGAGAAGCAAGTACTACCAGCGCTGGCCCGGACATCTCTCGTCCCACTATGGCTTTGGCTGGCGGATCCATAAATTCCGTGAAGAGGGGCGGGAGGAAGCGAAAACCATCTGGCACCACGGGGGAAGCGTCAATAACTTCAGGAATGAAATTGCCCTGTTCCCGGAGGCCGATCTGGGGATTTGCGTCCTTTTAAATTCCAATTCCAGGCTCTCCAGGAATGTGATTCCGGACCTTTACGGCATTGTACAGGAGGTCTATGCAGAAAACCCGGCCACCCTTTCCCTTCAACTGACGGCGAAATAGGCATCAGGCCTTCCTGGTATTTTTACAGGTACGGGCCCCGAAAACCCTGGAGCTATCCCGCCATCACTTTCCCTGCCATAAAAGGTCCAAGGACCCTCAGGAGGTCGATGCGCAAAGTCACTCCCCCTGTTCGTAAACTACCTTCCCGTCAAAGATCGTCATAACCACTTCGGTGCGCAGGATTTCATCCTCGGGCACGGTCATCAGGTCCTGGTTATATATCGTAAAGTCCGCCAGTTTCCCGGGTGTGATCGAGCCTTTGATCCCCTCCTCGAATGCCCCGAAGGCCGCGTCCAGGGTATAAGACCTGAGGGCCTGCTCCCGGGTCATGCGCTCCTCGGGCTCGTAGCCCCCTTCCGGGGTCCCTTGGAGGGTTTTCCGGCTCACGCTGGCGTAAAAACTCGGGATTGGGTCCAGAGGTTCTACCGGGACATCTGTCCCGTTTACAACGGGGATCCCGCTTTTCAGGAGCGTCTGCCACATATAGGCCCCCTCCTTGATCCGCTTTTCCCCGAGGCGTTCAATGGCCCATGGGCGGTCCGAAGACAGGTGGATTGCCTGCATGGCCGGGATTACCCCGAGTTCCGCAAAACGAGGGATGTCCTCAGGGTGTAGGTGCTGGGCATGTTCGATGCGGAAACGGGGATCGCGGGTCAGGTCGGGCAATTCGGTAAAGGCCATTTCATACCGGTCCAGGATTTCCCTGTTGGCCCTGTCCCCGATGGCGTGGGAGCAGACCTGAAAACCGTGCCGCAGCCCGTTGAGGGCCGACTCCCGGACAAATTCCATCGGCAGGGTTTCGTGCCCAAAATGCCCCGGCCGGTCCGAATAGGGCTCCAGCAGCCAGGCGCCCCTGGAACCCAGGGCCCCGTCGCAGTTTAATTTCACGGAGCGGATTGTCAGCAAATGGCCCGGGTCCACAAGGGGGCCTTTCTCGTACCACTCCTGCAACAATTCCCTGTCCCAGCCGGTGAGCATCGCATAGATCCGGATGCCCATTTTGCCCTCAGCCTTCATTTTTCCATACAGGGCGATGGTTTCCCTGCCGATGCCTGCATCGTGAAAGCCGGTGATCCCATCCCTGTGGCAGGCAGCCACCGCCAGTTCAAAAGCCTTTTGATCGGTTTCAGGGGTTTCCTCCGGGATGTGGCGGGTAATCAGGGTTTGGGCACGCTCATTGAATACGCCGGTGGGCCTGCCGAGTGCATCCCGAATCACTTCGCCCCCTTCTACCTCCATGACATCGATCCCTTCCTGGGGCACGAGTTTCAAACCGGCAATTTCCATCGCTTTGGCATTGGCAAAGCCGGCATGCCCACTGGCATGGCGCAGGTACACCGGGTTCTCCGGGGAAACAGAGCTGAGTAAGTCATGGGTTTGAAATCCCTTCACGGTCTCTGCGGGCATGGAATCCCACTTGCTCTGGTGCCAGCCCCTCCCGACAATCCATTCCCCGGGGGCAGCGGTCCTGACTTTCTCGGCCACGGCATCGACGATCTGCTGGTAGCTGGTGGTATTCATCAGGTCCAGGTTCATTTCATTGTAGCCCAACCCCATAAAATGGCCGTGTCCCTCGATAAGCCCCGGGGTCATCGTCCGGCCCTTCAGATCGATCAGGCGGGTCTGTTCCCCCCTGTAGGCTTCAGCTTCTTCGAGGCTCCCGGCAAAGAGGATCAGGTTGCCTTTGGTGGCCACGGCTTCCACCGTTGGCTGTACTGAATCTACCGTGTAGATGGGCCCGCCGTAAATCAGCAGTGTTGCCGTCTCCTTGGCAGGCCCCGAACAGGCCCCGGCCAGGAAGAGGAATGAGATCAAAAACATAAGGGCAGCGCAGGGTCGTATCTTCATATCAATAGGGGATAAACAAGTTGATTCTTTCATTGAGTTGGCAAGTTCATTCTTTTGTTGAGTTGGCAAGTTACGATTTCCCGGGTGCCCGACAAGGTAGCAGCCGTACCCTGCACCTTGCGGGTATCGCCGCCCCAGGGGGGTGTTTGAGAGGCTTCATCCCGGGCCAAGGGCTTTCTCCAAAGCCCTGATGAGCTGGTCAATTTCTTCCGGACGCGTGTAATGCATAAACGACATCCGGATAACGCCGGGATCGGTTGGGATTTCCATATCCATCAATGGCCGCACGGCATAGAAATCCCCGGATCCCAGCATTATTTTTGAATCCGTCAATGAGGCATACACGGCACTAATCTCTTTTTTCATGGGAACAATCGAAACGATTGGGGCCCGTGATGCGGCCTTTTTCGGCCCCAGCAGGCGCACATCATCCCGCTGGCCCAGGAAGTCCAGCAAAGGTTCCAGCAGGGCTTCTTCGTGGGTGTGAAACAACGTATTCAGGGCCCTGTTTCGCAGGGCAGGGGGTGCCTCCCCCCCGAAGTGATGGGCATAAACGGCATCAAAATAATCGATGATACCCTGGGAGGCGGCAATCTGGGCATGGTCCGGTCCCGCGGGTGTCAACATGCTCCGCGTCACCCCTTTTTTAAAGAAATGCGACTGGTTCTCCATTTTCCCGATCAGATCCCGATCTACATACATCAGGCCGAGGTGGGGCCCAAGGGTTTTGTAGAGGGAAAACAGGTAGATGTCCGCCTGCAGCTCTTTAAGGTCGGGGAATCCGTGGGGCGCGTAGCCCACGCCATCCACCACCGACAGCGCATTGAAGCCATGGGCCAAGTCCGAAATTTCACGGACGGGATTGACGTGGCCGATCACATTGGAGCAATGCGGAAAGGCAACCATCCGGGTCTTTTCCGTGAACAAGCCCGACAGGGTTTCGGTATCGAGTACCCCCAGGTCCGGGCTGACATGCCATTCGACCACTTTTATCCCCCGGTCCGAAAGCCTTCTCCAGGCCCCCGCATTGGCCTCGTGGTCCTGGCAGGAGACGATAATCTCATCCCCGTCCTTCCACATAGGGCGCATCGCATTGGCCAGGACGTAGACATTCTGGGTGGTGGAAGGCCCGAAATGGATTTCTGAAGGAGTGACATTCAGGTAGGCGGAGATCCGTCGGTAGGACTCATCCATCAGGTGCCCCGCATGAGCCGAGGCCGGATAGGGATAGTACGGCTGCACTTTGTTTTTTACGTAGAAATCGGTCAGGCGCCGGATGACCTGTGCACAAGGGTAAGAGCCCCCGGCATTCTCGAAAAACGCCCATCCGTCCAGGGAAGGTTCTGAAAACGCGGGAAACTGGGAACGGACAAAGTCTAAATCAATGGTCATAATCCACGGTTATAAGAAGGGTTTTTAGGCCTTCTCAAGATACAGATTAATACGCGTAAAACCTCATGGG
>CAZUZE010000258.1:0-3738 GCA_964624565.1 uncultured Robiginitalea sp. | reverse complement strand
GACCACTGCGGGACCTGTGGTTTCCCTGTTTTGAACCGCACTGTCGGGCTGTGTTTTCTCCCCGGGAATTTTGGATGGTTTTTTAGTATTTTGCTCCCCGCAACCGACAAGTGCGGCTGCGAAAAGGAAAAGGCATATTGTGGTTTTGTAAGCCGGCATGGATTTTAACGATTTAGCTGAAAGGATCCCAAAAATAAAAAATCTTCCCCTACCGGGTACGGCTGCCCATTTTGAAATGGCGCCCCAAATGCGGATCGATGAATTAAAGGCAATGGCAAAGCGCCCTGCGAATTTCAGAAGGGCGGGGGTCATGGCGCTCTTTTACCCGGGTCCGGACGGGCAGGCGCATCTGCTCTTTATCCTGCGCAATACGGATAACGGGGTGCATTCCGACCAGGTGGCCTTTCCAGGCGGCCAGTATGAAAGGGCCGACCGGGACCTGGCCACGACCGCATTGAGGGAAACGGAAGAAGAGGTGGGTGTTCCTGCCTCCGGCATCCACCTGATCCGCCCGCTGAGCCAGGTGTACATCCCGCCGAGCAGGTTCGAGGTAAGCCCCTTTATGGGGATGCTGCCCCATACCCCTTCATTCCGCAAGCAGGATTCAGAAGTGGCCGCGCTGATCGAAGTCCCCCTGGCCCGTATTCTGAGCGAGGACAGCCTGGTGACCCGCCGCCTGTCGACCTCGTATGCCCGGGAGGTCACCGTCCCGGCCTTCCTCCTGCAGGGACATGTCGTATGGGGTGCCACGGCGATGATGCTCAACGAGGTCAAAAGCCTTTTAAAGGCGATTCTTCCAGACTGAATTTGTACTTTTGCACCTATGGGCATTTTTAAAAAAAATCCGTTCGGCCACTACCTGATCCTGAAATTATGGCTCATCCGGATCATGGGGTTGCTCACCCACCAGCGGTACAAAGGGTTTAACACCCTTGAGATCGAAGGGTCTGAGGTCATCCCGGAGTTGCCGGACACAAATGTCCTCTTCGTCAGCAACCACCAGACCTATTTTGCCGATGTGGTGGCCATGTTGCACGTCTTCAACGCGAGCCTCTCGGGCCGGCAGAATTCGATAAAGAATGTGGGGTACCTCTGGAACCCCAAGCTCAATACCTATTACGTGGCGGCCCGGGAGACGATGAGCAAGAGCCTTTTCACCAAAATCATGGCCTATGCGGGGTCCATCAGCATCGATCGGACCTGGAGGGCGGAGGGGAAGGACGTCAACCGCAGGGTCAAGTTCAGCGACATCAGCAATATCGGCAAGGCCCTGAAGGACGGCTGGGTCATCACCTTCCCGCAAGGGACCACCACCCCCTGGAAACCCATCAGAAAGGGGACAGCCCATATTATCAAGACGTATAAACCCGTAGTGGTGCCCGTGGTGATCGACGGGTTCCGTCGCTCCTTCGACAAGAAGGGGATTTTCATCAAGAAAAAGGGGATTCTGCAGCATATGGTCATCAAGGAGCCGCTGGAGTTCGATTACGAAAACGACAGCGTGGCCGAGATCATCGAGAAACTGGAGTACGCCATCGAACAGCACCCCTCCTTCCTGAAAGTGATCCCGGAAGAGGAGCTGATGGCCTATGAAGAAGCCAACAAGGAAAGGCGTTTCAGGCCCAACAGGGACTAAGTCTCCATCCGTCTGAGTTCCCCGTAATTCCGTTTGAGTTTCCGCGTCAGCAGTCCGTAGAGCAGGAAATAGATCCCGGCAAGGATTGCCGTGAACACGATGCCGGCGATGGCCATCACCCCGATCAGGATCCATTTGAGCCGGCCCGTGTCGATATCTTCCGCATTGAGGTTCAGGGTGGCCGCCAGGTCATCGTCCAGGGCCATTCCCACGATGAAAACGGCGAACATCAGAAGCACCATGCCCAGGCAGAACACGACGTAGTGCTTTACAGTGCGGCGGGTCCGGAAAATCTGTTTCATCAGCTTTCTGGCGTCGTCCAGGACGGAGATTTCCCGGTACCTCCTGTAGAATTGAAAAATAAAGTAAACAGCCACGGTGTACTGCAAGACAGTCAGGGCAATGATCCATCCGTGAATGCCCAGCCGCCGCGCAAAATCGTAATTCATCTCGTCCCTGAACGAGGGGAGCAGGTAAAGCAAATGAGGTAGGAGGAACTCGATAATGCTGATGTAAAAAATCCACCGCACCACCGAGGAGGATTTCTTCCAGATCATCCTGTAGATATCCTCATAGGTAAGCCTGGGGACGTTCACTTCCTTCCCCTGCCAGTCCTTCTTCAATAAGTCCAGTTCGTCCATCATAGCCTATGGATTCAGAATGGTTTTTAGTTTGGTCTTGATCCTGTTCATTTTTACCCTTGCGTTAACCTCCGAAATCCCCAGGGTTTCGGCGATTTCACTATAGCTTTTGTCCTCCAGGTAGAGGAACACAAGGGCTTTGTCGATGTCCCCGAGCTGTTTTACGGCCTTGTACATCAGGCTGAGTTGTTGTTCTTCGGTTGGGTCGTATTGCTCTGCACTAATTTTGTACACGACGGAATCGTAATCGTAGGTAACGGGGCGCCTCTTGGATTTCCGGTACAGGGTGATTGCCGTATTGAGGGCCACCCGGTACATCCAGGTGCTGAATTTGGAATCCCCCCGGAACCGGGGATACGCCTTCCAGAGCTGGATCGTAATCTCCTGGAACAGGTCGTTGTGGCCTTCCCGGTCATTGGCATAGAGGCTACAAACCTTGTGAACAATATTCTGATTGTTCTCCAGTTCCGTTACAAATTGGTGCTCGAGCTCCTTATTCACTGTTGGTTAGCAGTTCTAACAGGTTAGTATGCGGGCCGCGGGTTTTGTTACATCAAAAAGGAATAAATACAACGGGGCCTGGTCCGTAAACCGCACCAGGCCTGGGGTTGCTGAGAACACGCCTTTAATCGCGATAGTTCAGGGCCGGGGGCCTGTCCCCGAGAAGGGGGATGTATTTAAAGTCGGCCCCGCGACGCTGCAGGAATTCTTCATGGGCTTCCGAGATGGCCCTGGGGTCTGAAAAGAGGTCAATGGCGGTACCGGCAAGGGTCTTGGCGGCCACCATCATCCCTTTTATGCCGATGCCCGTGCCGCCAGCAGCCACGGCCTGCCAGCTATGGGCCGGGGTTCCGGGGACCCAGGTAGCGATCCGGATTCCCGCTGTGGGGACCGTAAAACTGACATCGCCCACATCCGTGCTCCCGTAGGCTTTGCCTTCGGTTTTAAAGGGCTGGATCCCGCTGGCCAGTTCGCTCTGAAGGCCTTCCAGGCCCAGGGACTCGGCTATGGCGGTCGCAAATTCGGTTTCCGCCGGGGAATAGGCAACCCCCCCAACGGCCTCCAGGTTCTTCTGAACGACCTCCTGCAGGCGCACGTTCGGCAGGAGTTCATAGGTGCCCCCGACCATTTCGTATTCCATCCGGGTCCCGGTCCCAAGGGCAGCCCCCTCAGCCGCTTTTACGATGCGGTCAAAAATATCGATCACTACCTCGCGGCTGTTGTGGCGGGCGTAATAGTATACCTCGGCGAAATCCGGGACCACGTTCGGGGCCTTGCCGCCATCGGTAATCACATAGTGGATGCGGGCCTGTTCGGGGATGTGTTCGCGCATCATATTGACCATGGCGTTCATGGCTTCCACCCCGTCGAGGGCGGACCGGCCCCTTTCCGGAGCCCCGGCGGCATGGGCCGCGATGCCCCTGAACCGGAATTTAGCCGATTTATTGGCCAGGGCGGCAC
>CAZUZE010000257.1:0-3747 GCA_964624565.1 uncultured Robiginitalea sp. | reverse complement strand
GATTTCCGAGCACACGGGATAGATTTCCGTCAGGTCGGTTTCCAGAAAGGGTTTTTTGAAGTCTGCATACAGGGCGTCGCGTACCGGCTGTTTGAAATCGGTCTCCAGGGCCTTTTTCAGCCTCCGTAGTTTGGCCAGCCGTTCCTTTGGCCCGGTTTTCCCAACCTCGAGGAACCGGCTCATCTGGGCCTCAAACAAGGGGCTGTATGGGTTTTTTGTCATTTCTGGGAGGTTTGTGGGGCTTTGTTCGCTTCGGCCATGCGGGCGCTCAGGTGCTCCAGGATGATCCGGGCGTGTTCCCGTGAATTTTCGATAAACCACTTGTGGGTCTCCATGCCCCCGCAGATAACGCCCGCCAGGTAGAGCCCCGGCACGTTGGTCTCCATAGTGTCCGGATTGTACTGCGGCCGTTTGAATTCATCTTCTGAGAGCTGCACCCCCGCGCCGGTCAGAAAGTCAAAATTGGGCTGGTACCCGGTAAGGGCGAGGACGAAATCGTTTGGCAGCATCACGGTGCCCCCGGGGGTGTCCAGGACGATCTGGCCCTGGCGGATTTCCTGCACCCTGCTGTTGAAGTAGGCCCGGATGCTTCCCTCTTCGATCCGGTTGAGGATGTCCGGGCGGACCCAGTATTTGACGCGCTGCCCGATCTCCGGACCCCGGACGACCATCGTGACCTCTGCCCCTTTGCGCCAGCACTCCAGTGCGGCGTCTACGGCAGAATTGCTGGCCCCCACTACGGCCAGCTTCTGGCTGGCGTAAAAGTGGGGGTCCTTGTAGTAATGCGATACCTTTGGAAGGTCCTCCCCGGGGACCCCCAGGGAATTCGGCAGGTCGTAGAACCCGGTGGCAATTATCAGGCTGCGGGAAAGGTAGGTGGCTTTCGGGGTGGTGACCGAAAAAACCCCTCCTTCCTTTTTCACCCCGCTCACCTCTTCGAAGAGCTGGATGTTCAACTGGTTGGAGGTCACGATCCGCCGGTAGTATTCCAGGGCCTCGTCCCGTTTGGGTTTGGCTTCCTTGCTGATAAAGGGGATCCCGCCGATCTCCAGGCGCTCGGAGGACGAAAAGAACTGCATGTTGACCGGGTAGTTAAAAAGGGAATTGACGATGGGCCCTTTTTCGAGGATGCGGTACGACACCCCTTTCTTTTTGGCTTCGAGCCCACAGGCGATCCCGATGGGCCCCCCTCCGATGATGATCAAGTCCGTCATTGCTATACGGGTTTCTCTTTCCCGCCTCCTTTACAAAACTAGCCAATTAGCCCATAAAAGTCGACAGGATGAAGGGACATCTGGGCCTTTGGATGATATTTGTCATACTTTTTGGGGGGAATAAAAAGGAACTTTAGTCCTGAAGAAACATAACACCCAGTACGATGAGCATTCCCCATAACATTCCGGTTTCCACGATAATGAGTACGCAGTTGATCATGCTCAATACGGCCGACAGCCTGGAAAAGGCAGAGCGCTTGTTCAAAAAGCACAAAATCCGCCACATACCCGTAATTGAAGGCCGGAACAAGATTGTCGGCATGCTCAGCCTCACCGATCTGTTGCGAATCAGCTTTGCTGACGGGGCGTACGAGGATGAAGAGGATATCGAATCCGTGGTGTACGAGATGTTTACCCTGTCACAGGTTATGGCCAAAAATATAAAATCCGTCTCCCCCAAAACCAGTATCAAGGAAGTAGCGGAGCTGCTCGCGTCCCGGGAATTCCACGCAGTTCCCGTGGTGGAGGACGGGGACCTGGTGGGTATCGTGACCACTACGGACCTGATCAAATACCTGCTTAAGCAGTATCAGTAGACCCGTACCCCGGCCATATCGGCGATCGTCCCTTCGGGATCGTCGGAATTAAAAACAAAACTTCCTGCCACCAGGACATCAGCCCCTGCCTGCAGCAGTTTGGCCGTATTGTCCAGGGTGACCCCCCCGTCGATCTCGATCAGGGTACCCACCCCTTTGTTGTCGATCATCGAGCGCAGTTCCCGGACCTTTTCATAGGTGTTCTCGATAAAGGACTGCCCCCCGAAACCGGGATTCACACTCATCATACATATCAAGTCTGCGCCTTCCAGGGAGTTTTCCAAAAGGGATACCGAGGTGTGCGGGTTCAGGGCAATCCCCGCCTTCATCCCGGCACCGCGGATGGCCTGGAGGGTGCGGTGCAGGTGCGTGCAGGCTTCGTAGTGCACCGTGAGGATGTCCACCCCCAGGTCGGCAAAGGCCTGTATATACCGCTCAGGCTGTACGATCATCAGGTGGACGTCCAGGGGCTTCCGGGCAACTTTCCGGATCGCCTTTATCACGGGCATTCCATAGGAAATGTTGGGTACAAATACACCGTCCATGACATCGATGTGGTGCCAGGTGGCCTGGCTGCGGTCCACCATTTCCACGTCCCTTCCGAGGTTTGCGAAATCGGCCGAGAGGAGGGAGGGGGCGATTTTAGCGGAGCGTTTCAAAAGACTGGGTTTTAGGTGTGTCAAAGGTACGCAAAGCGGCAAAAAATGCGCGGGGCCTAAATGAAAAAACTCCGGTAATCAGCCGGAGTTTATTCATCAATCAAAAAACGAACAGTCATGAAAATGCTGTTACGCCTCCAAAGTACAAACAATATGCCGAAATTCCAACTTAAGGATACTTTAACAGGACGAAAAAACGGCTTTATCCGAGGTACGTCTTAAGGATCTTGCTTCGGGAGGTGTGTTTGAGCCTCCGGATCGCCTTTTCCTTGATCTGGCGCACCCGCTCGCGCGTGAGGTCAAAAGTCTCGCCGATTTCCTCCAGGGTCATGGAGTGCTGGCCGGCCAGCCCGAAGTAGAGGCGGATCACATCTGCCTCCCTGGGGGTAAGCGTTTCCAGGGCCCTTTCGATTTCCGTGCGCAGGGATTCGTGCAGCAGGTCTTTGTCCGGGTTCGGGGATTCCCCGCTTCTGAGGACGTCGTACAGGTTGGAATCCTCCCCGTCGATCAGGGGGGCATCCATGGAGACGTGGCGCCCCGAATTCTTCAGGGACTGCTTTACATCTTCCACGGTCATATCGAGTTCCTTCGCAATTTCCTCCGCGGAAGGCGGCCTTTCATGCGCCTGCTCGAGGTAGGCAAAAGTCTTGTTGATTTTGTTGATCGAGCCAATTTTGTTCAGCGGGAGGCGGACAATCCGGGATTGTTCGGCCAAAGCCTGCAGGATGGACTGGCGGATCCACCAAACGGCATAGGAGATGAATTTAAACCCGCGCGTCTCATCAAAGCGCTGTGCGGCCTTGATCAACCCGAGGTTCCCCTCATTGATCAGGTCGGGGAGGGTAAGCCCCTGGTTCTGGTATTGTTTGGCAACCGACACGACAAAGCGGAGGTTGGCCTTGGTGAGTTTCTCCAAAGCGATCTGATCCCCTGCCTTGATCCGCTGGGCGAGTTCCACCTCTTCATCAGCCGTAATAAGATCTACCTTTCCGATCTCCTGGAGGTATTTGTCCAGGGAGGCCGTTTCGCGGTTGGTTACCTGTTTTGTAATCTTTAACTGTCTCATTGCACTTTTTCGGATTAAGTTCCAGTAGTTTGGGTACTGCCTTTAGTTATACGTAAAAAGTCGTGAAAAAGTTACACCAAGGCCCGAAAAAAATTTTCCCCCGGGATCACCCATAAAAAAAACCCCTGCAGGGCAGGGGTTGTAAAGTTCTTGAGCATGCAGGTCAGGACCGGGAGCGGTGCGGCCTGCGCCCATCGCGGTCACGGTCGCGG
>CAZUZE010000256.1:0-3748 GCA_964624565.1 uncultured Robiginitalea sp. | reverse complement strand
CCGCATACGGTGGTTGCCGGCCTTTTATTCGAACTGGGCCATTTTTATGACCGGCCCGGGTACATGGAAAAGGCCCGGGAGATGATTGGTGCCATTTCCGAGCGCTTTTTGCGGATGCCGGAAAACTATGCCGGATGGGGCCTCCTGCTCATGCAGCAGCAGCATCCTTTTTATGAAGTTGCCATCTCGGGCCCGGAAGCACGGGAAGCCCGGGCGCTAATGGCCCGGAACTACCTCCCGGATGTCCTCCTCGTGGCCGCCAATACTGAGACGGACCTGCCCCTTTTCGAAAGCCGGTTCGACCCTTCCACCACGCGTATTTTTGTCTGCCAGGACCACGCCTGCCGCCTGCCTGTCACCGATGTGGATGAGGCACTGGCTCAGATCCGCCCGGGGCCGTCCCCCCTGTTCCCCTGAGGGCCCAACAGGGATGCACCAGCACGCAAATTGGCATGCCTGTCAAATTTCGGAGCGCCCGCAGGCGGTTATTTCAACCGCACCGCTTATATTTAGGGGTACATAGATATTTTTCATGCAAATCAAAGAACAACCCACCCTGTACGATGCGATCATCGTCGGCTCCGGGGCGGGAGGGGGCATGGCTACCAAAGTACTCGCTGACGCAGGCCTGAAGGTCGCTGTGGTGGAGGCGGGCCCTTTTTTCGACCCGGCACTTCCCGAATACCAGACACAGCTGAAATGGCCCTATGAATCGCCAAGGCGGGGTGCTGCCACCGTCCGGCCCTTCGGGGATTTTGACGCTGCCTACGGAGGGTGGGACATCAAGGGACAGCCCTACACCCATAAGGACGGTACCAAATTTGACTGGTTCCGGTCCCAGATGCTCGGGGGGCGGACCAACCACTGGGGGCGGATTTCCCTCCGTTTCGGCCCCCGGGACTTTAAGCACAAAGATGTCGACGGGTTGGGGGAGAACTGGCCCATCGGCTACGAGGACGTCAAACCCTATTACGACAAGGTCGACAAACTCATCGGGGTTTTCGGGAGCAAGGAGCGCCTTCCCAACGAACCAGACGGCTTTTTCCTCCCGGCGCCCAAACCCCGGCTTCACGAGCTGTATTACATCAAAGGGGCCCGCAAGGCGGGCGTCCCGGTGATCCCCGCCCGCCTCTCCATGCTGACCAAAAAAATCAACAACGAGCGGGGGGTCTGTTTCTACTGCGGACAGTGCTCGAGGGGATGCCAGGTATATGCCGATTTTTCCGCAGGCACCTGCCTGATCTTCCCGGCCCAGAAAAGCAGGGGACAGGTGGACCTCTTCGTAAATTCGATGGTTCGGGAAGTGACCACCAACGAGGAGGGAAGGGCGACAGGGGTTTCCTATATCAACCGGGAAGACCGGAAAGAATACCAGCTCCGCGGAAAAGTTGTCATCCTGGCCGCCTCTGCCTGCAGTTCTGCCCGAATCCTGCTCAACTCCAAAAGTGCCCAGCACCCCAACGGGTTGGGCAACAGCAGCGACCTGGTGGGAAAATACCTCCACGATTCCACGGGGAGCAGCCGGGCGGCGTTTATCCCGGCCCTTATGAACCGCGAGCTCTACAACGAGGACGGGGTTGGGGGGATGCACGTCTATTCCCCCTGGTGGCTTGACAATAAAAACCTAGATTTTCCCAGGGGATACCACATTGAAGTCTGGGGGGGGATCGGGATGCCCAATTACGGCTTCGGGTTCAACCCAAATGAATTCAACAAATTTTTTGGCCTGCGCACCGGCGGGTACGGCGAACAGCTGCGCAAGGACGTCAGGAAGTATTACGGGGCCGTTCTGGGCTTCGGGGGCAGGGGAGAGGCCATTGCCCGAAAGGACAATTACTGCGAGATCGACCCTACCACGGTGGATGAATTCGGCATCCCCGTCCTGCGCTTCCATTACAACTGGTCCGATTACGAGCGCAAACAGGCGCGTCATATGCAGGCGACCTTCGAGGAAATTATCCATCATATGGGAGGAGAACCCCTTGGCGACACCCCGCCCGCCGAACAGGACTACGGGCTGGAAACCCCCGGGCGGATCATCCATGAAGTGGGCACCACGCGCATGGGGGACGACCCGGCCACCTCGGTAACCAACCGCTTCCAGCAGTTGCACGATGCGGACAACGTCTTTATCACCGATGCCGGGCCCTTTGTATCCCAGGCGGACAAAAATTGTACCTGGACCATCCTGGCCCTTTCCTGGAGGGCTTCGGAGTACATCATAGAGCAACTCAAACAACAAAACATCTGAAATGGACAGGAGATCCAGCTTAAAAAATATCCTACTTGGTACGGTGGCCGGTGGCCTCGCGGTACACGGTTGCACGACCCGGGAGGCCGCGGAAGCGGCAGCGCAGCTCAACCCTGGCCCGGGTTTTAATTACGGCCGGCTTCCCGAGGAACTGGAGGCGATAGAAAAACTGAACGCCGAGACCTTCCTGAACCCCCATGAAAAGGAAACCCTCGGGGTCCTGTCTGAACTTATCCTGCCGCCCTCCGGGGAATTCGGCGGACCCCTGGAGGCCGGAGTCCTGGAATTCATTGAATTCATGGCCAAGGATTACCCGGATTTCCAGCCCACCCTGAGGGGCGGGCTGATGTGGCTGGACCACACCAGCAACAAAATGTTCACTGCGGAATTCATAGCGGCCACAGAAGAGCAGCAGAAAGAACTGCTCGACACCATTGCCTATTACGATCCGGAGCTACCCATGGACCGGCACCCCCTGGAAATTCAGTTTTTCAACCTGGTACGCAACCTGACCCTTTGCGGGTATTATACTTCGAAACAGGGAATCGCGGAGCTGGGGTACAAGGGAAATTCCCCGAATATATGGGACGGGGTTCCCCAGGAAGTCCTCGACAAACACGGACTCGCCTATGAGCCCGAGTGGCTTGAGAAATGTGTGGACCAAAGCCGACGGGGCACGATCGCCGAATGGGACGAAGAAGGGAACCTGCTTACCTGAACCTGCACCCGGGTATCTCCTTTCCGTTCATTGAAAATAAGCGACCCGTGCCAGGTTCCCGGATTCTCCGGAGCCTGTCGTTTCCGAAGTCTTTCAGTAGTGCCAAGGTCCCCGGCGCCCATTATTCGGCACTCCGAACGGCTACCCCCACCATGGAATCGGCCGTACCGTAGTACAGGAACCACTGGTTTTTAAACTGTACCAGTCCTTCGGCAAAGGTGGTGCCTGCCGTGTATTGTCCACTCACCTCATGGGGCAGGGATGGGCAGATAAAAGGTGCGTCCATCCGCTCGAGAAATTTCCCTGGGGTCTTCACCCCCCCCCGGGTACTCCCACTGGAGGAAGGCATCGTTGTCCGGATAGCGCCACCGGGGGAATGCCACCTGTATTTTTCGAATTGCGTACTTTAGCCCCGATTCAAATTACATGGCGTTCCGTTTGAAAATAGTCTGTCTGGCCCTGCTGCTGGTTTTCCTGGGTTTGGGTTCCTGCGGGGATCGCCGGGCCTCTCCGGGTTTTGGAACTGAGGGGACAGAGGATGGGGAGGATCCTGCATCCCGGCCCGCTGCCGAAGAACCCCTCCCGCCTTTGGAATCCCTTCCCGATACCGCATTTGTGCGCCTGTCCGATTACAGTTCCGAATTCTCTTTTGACCTGCGCTACGCCACGGAAGATAACTTTATGGGGGAAGCGGTCTACGATTGCCCGAAGTGTTACACCCGGGCCATTACGGCACGTGCACTGATCGAGGCGAACCAGGAGTTCCTAAAAGAAGGGGT
>CAZUZE010000255.1:0-3753 GCA_964624565.1 uncultured Robiginitalea sp. | reverse complement strand
CGAGCGTCATAAGGGGTGGCCGTTTGGGGTAAAAATAAAAAACCGCCCGGATTCTCCGGGCGGCTTATCGTAAAATTCAGGGGCCTTCTCAGAAACCCAGCTCCTTTTTTACATCTGCAAGGATGTCTTTCCCCCGGGCTACGATAACACCTGATCCCGGGCTGGCATCCACGACGTAGTCAAAGCCCTGGGCTGCAGCCACACGCTCAATAGCTTCCTTTGCCTTTTTGGATATCGGTTCGAAAAGCTCCGCCTGTTTCTGGGAAAGATCCTGTTGTGCGGCCTGCTGGGCCTCTCCGATATTCCGTTCAAAACCCTGGAGCTCCAGGGCGCGCTTCTGGTTCTCTTCCTGAGACATTGCGCTGGCCTCGTTGTTATACTGGGTGAGCTTGTTTTTAAGCTCGTCGAGGGAACTCTGTATATCCGCCCGGTAAGATTCCTCCAGTTTTTTAAGTTCCCCTTGTGCTGCCTTCATCTCGGGCATTGCAGAGAGAAGGTCCGTAACATTGATGTGGGCAATCTTGCTCTGAGCCTGCACAAAGCTGGTGGCCGCGATAAACAAAACGATTGCCAAAGCTGCCTTTTTCATTTGTTTCATGATCTGTAATTTGATATTTGAGTTATTAAAAAAAAGTTTGTATCGCTAGTTAATGGTATCCTTTTTTACCTCCGGGACCGGTGACCCTGTCCCTTCTTTTTCCCTTCGGCGCGCCTCCCGCTCCTCCAGTAATTTTTTCCTCCGGGCCTCGTAGGCCTTCCTCCGGTCTTCCCGGAGCTTCAATTGTTCTGCCTTTTTCTCCTCGGCGGTTTTGGCCCTGGCCTCAGCCGCCTGCTGGGACCGCTCCTCCCGCTCGAGTATGCCTTCCGATACAGGCTCGTCCACTTCCTCCCCTTCAAACTGGTCCAGACGGTCCTCCCGGGTTTTCTTCGGGGCGCTGATGCGCCGCGTCCGTGAAATACCCCTGAGCACCAACTCGCTGATATCGTGCCTTTTTTCGGAGTACAACATTACGACATCCGCCGATTTATCGAAAATAAAATCATACTTTTTGTTCGCTCCAATTTTCTGTACCTCATTGAAGACCTGATCCTGGATCGGCTGGATCAAACGCTGTTTTTGAAGGACGAGGTCCCCCCTGGGGCCGAACCGCGCCTGCTGGTACTCCAGCAGTTCCTTCTCGAGGATTGCGATTTCCTCTTCCCGTTCGGCGATGAGTTCGTCTGTAAGCAAAACCCGTTCTGCCTCCAGGTCCTGTTTCAGCTGGTCAATACCGCGCTGACGCTCCTCCATCTGCCCTTTCCACTGCAGCACCTTGTTGTCGAGCTGCTCGTTGGCCTCCCGGTATTCCTCCACATTCTCCAGGATATACTCCATATCCACATACCCGATCCGAACACCCCGCTGGGACAGCACCGCCCCCGAAAAAAGGAGTGTCAAAAATACCAGCACTGCATCGCGTTTCTTCACTGGACTGCTAACTGAAAGAAAATATCGTGCCAAAATTAGTATTTCTTTTAAAATGAACTACTTACCATTCAGCGCTAAAGGTGGGGACAGGGCATGGATCAGAATTGCTGCCCGATAATGAAATGCGTTTGCCATCCGCTGGGCCCGGTTCCTACAGAGGTAGGCCTGAGATCCTCATCGAAGCCATATCCAAAGTCAATTCCCAATAGTCCGAAGGCGGGCATGAAAATCCGAAGCCCGACTCCCGCTGATCTTTTTAATGCAAACGGATTAAACTCCTGAAAATTGTTGAAGGAATTCCCGGCTTCCAAAAAGGTCAGGGCGTAAATGGAGGCAGTCGGCTTCAGGGTTAGGGGGTACCTGAGTTCGAGGGAATACTTGTTGTAGACAATTCCCCCTTCCTGCTGCTGGGTGATCGGGTCCACAGGGGTAAGGGAGTTATTCTCATAACCCCTCAGCTGAATGACTTCCCGCCCGTCCAGGGTAAAATTCCTGCCCAGGCCATCGCCCCCGAGGAAAAAGCGCTCGAAGGGTACCTTGCCCACATCCGGGTTATAGGAGCCCAGAAACCCGAATTCGATGTTTGTCCTGAGCACCAGTTTGCCAACGACCTGGGTGTACCAGTCGCCCTTGAACTTGATCTTGTAGTATTCCAGCCACCTGAATCGCTCCTGGTCCGTGGCCTCCAGTTCTGCCTGCTCGGCCGGTGTCAGGGTCTGCCCCTGTTGCGCCCGCTCCACCTGAAGGGCCTCGAGTTCCTCGCTGCGCGCCTTCAGGGCGGCGTAGTCCTTGTCGTTGAACAGGGAATACGGGGGGGTAAACTTGGCGGTTACCTCAAATATACTACCCCTCAGGGGGAAGATCAGTCCCGGGCCCGCTGAACTCCTCGAGATCCCGAAGGTATACGCCAGGGAGTTCGAGCTGCCGTTCCCAAAATTGAACAGGCCGGTCCGATAGTTCTTAAAGTCGTAAAGCTGGTAACTCAGGGCATGGGAGACCGTGAAATAGTCATCGGGCCACTGCACCCGCTTGGCAAGCCCTGCCGAAATCCCGGAAACCGAAAACTGCTGGTCCTTATCCACCTGCACCCGGCCGTTCTGGTCAAAGGAAGCGAGGAATTGCTGTGTCCTTGAAAGGGAAAGGTTAAACCTCACCGGCTTTCGCCCCCCCAGCCAGGGTTCAGAGAAATTCAGGGAGTACACCCGGAAGGTCCGGCTGGCCTGGAGCCTGAGGGCAAATGTCTGGCCATCCCCCATGGGCACCGGGGTATAGGCCTTGCCGTTAAAGATGTTTTGTATGGAGAAGTTGTTGAACGACAGCCCGAGGGTCCCGATAAAACCACCTCCCCCGTAGCCCCCCTGCAATTCGATCTGGCTGGCCCCTGATTCGACAAGGTCGAATTTAAGGTCGACGGTCCCGTCATTCGGGTTGGGGTTTTCGATCTCGGGGCGGATCTGTTCCGCGTCAAAAAAGCCGAGCTGCCCGAGTTCACGCACCGAGCGGATGATATCGTCCTTGCTGTATTTCTGCCCGGGCCGCGTGCGGATCTCGCGGAAGATCACATGGTCGTTGGTCTTTTCATTCCCGTTGACCACCACCTTGTTCAAAAAGGTCTCCTTGCCCTCGATAATCCGGATTTCAAAATCGATGGTGTCGTTCTCGGCAGACACCTCCACCGGGTTGATCCGCGAAAAAAGGTACCCGTTGTTCTGATAGAGGTTGGTGAGGTCCTCCCCGTCGGGCTTGGTGTCGTCCGCGATCCGTTCCCGGAGGAGTACCCCGTTGTAGGTATCGCCCTTCTTTATCCCGAGGACCTGGGAGAGCTGCCGGTCGGTGTAAACGGTGTTACCCACAAAATCGATGTCCCCAAAATAATAGCGGTCCCCCTCCTCCACTTTGATCCGGATGTCGATATTGTTTTCATTGACCTTTTCAATGGTGTCCAGCAGGATGCGGGCGTCCCGGTAGCCGTTTTCGGCATAGGCGTCCCGCACGGAATTTAGGTCCTCCTGATAGTCGTCCTCGATGAATTTGGACTTCTTCCAGAATCGCACGAACAACTTCTGTTTCGTGTTCTTCATAGAACCCCGCAACTTGGAGGAAGAGAGTTTCTCATTTCCTTCGAATTCAATATTGCGGACTTTGACCTTATCCCCCTTCTTGACATTGATCACCATGTTCTGGGAATTGGTCTCCGAACTGTCCGGGCTTGTGGCAATAGTCACTTTGGCATTCAGGTAGCCGTCTTTCTGATATTTGGTTTCGAGGTAATTTTTTGTGTTGGC
>CAZUZE010000254.1:2167-3791 GCA_964624565.1 uncultured Robiginitalea sp. | reverse complement strand
ACAGATGTATGCTATCCAAAGTCCATGGCAGCGCCGTCTACGGGATTGAGGCCGTACCAGTTACCGTAGAGGTCAATATCGACCAGGGAGTGGGGTACCATCTGGTAGGCCTGCCCGACAATGCGATCCGCGAGAGCAATTACCGCATCGCCTCTGCCCTGTCGAGGTACGGGTACCGGATTCCTGGAAAAAAAGTCACCATCAACCTTTCCCCTGCGGATATGCGGAAAGAAGGCGCCTCCTATGACCTGCCACTGGCACTGGGGATCCTGCTGGCTTCGGGCCAGTTAACATCGGGTACCCTGCCCCATTACCTCGTCATGGGGGAGCTTTCGCTGGACGGGACCCTGCAACCCATAAAAGGATCCCTTCCCATAGCCCTGGCGGCCCGTGGATCGGGCCTAAGGGGGATTGTGCTGCCCAGGGCGAATGCCCCGGAGGCTTCCGTGGTAAAAGGCCTTGAGGTCCTCGGGGCCGAGAGCCTTGGACAGGTCATAGCCTTCTTTAAGGGAGATGCCCTCATTGACCCGGAGCCCTTTCCGTCCCTTTTGTCAATGGAAGCAGCCGGGGTCGCTGCTCCGGATTTCGGGGAGGTCCGGGGGCAGGAGACCGTAAAAAGGTGTATGGAAATTGCCGCAGCCGGGGGTCATAACCTCCTTCTGATCGGCCCGCCCGGGTCGGGAAAAACCATGCTGGCCAAAAGGATTCCGGGAATCCTGCCTCCCATGACCCTGGAGGAAGCCCTGGAGACGACGAAAATACACAGCGTCTCAGGCGGGACCGGCTTTTCCGGACTGGTCCGTGAGCGCCCCTTTCGGAGCCCCCACCACACGATATCTTATGCAGCCCTCGTCGGAGGGGGAAGCTATCCGCAACCCGGGGAGATTTCACTCGCCCACAATGGCGTATTGTTCCTCGATGAGCTGCCGGAATTCAAAAGGCATGTGCTGGAAGTGCTCCGCCAACCCCTGGAAGACCGGAAGATAGTGATTTCCAGATCCCGCTTCACGGTCACCTACCCGAGCAGTTTTATGCTCGTGGCCAGCATGAACCCCAGCCCCACCGGGTATTTCAATGACCCGGATGCCCCGGTAAGCTGTTCGCCTGCAGAGATGCAGCGCTACCTGGGCAAGATCTCGGGCCCGTTGCTGGACCGGATCGACATACATGTCGAGGTCAGTCCGGTGGCTTTTGAGAAACTGTCGGATGACCGGAAAGGGGAGGGGAGTGCGACGATCCGCCAAAGGGTTGCAGCGGCCCGCAGGAAACAGACCAAACGCTTCGAAATCCTTGAAAACGTGCACTACAATGCCCAGATGGACAGCAGGCAGATCAGGGAATTCTGTCCGCTTGACGAAGCCTCAAAAGGCCTTTTGAAGCGTGCCATGGAGCGCCTGAAGCTCTCTGCCCGTGCCTATGACCGCATCCTGAAAGTGGCCCGGACGATTGCAGACCTGGCAGAAAGCGACAAAATCCACCCGGAATTTATTGCTGAGGCCATCCAGTACCGGAGCCTGGACCGGGAGGGATGGTTAGGGTAAGCCTTGTTTTACAGCCCAGGGTCAATCACTATGTCAACCAGGCCTTATTTAACACCCTGCAAATCGGTAAAATGCATAATAAT
>CAZUZE010000254.1:0-2157 GCA_964624565.1 uncultured Robiginitalea sp. | reverse complement strand
CGAGAGGCCAAAATCCTGCAAGACTACTCCCAAAGCACCTCGCAAATGGACAATGGTTCCGAAAACCCTTTAAAGGTCATTTTTCCAACGTCGCTGAAATTCAACAACTTTCCCAGGCATAAATCCCGAACCACCTGGGATGTCAGGATCTGCCCGGGCCCGGACAGGTCGCACAGCCGGGCGGCAAACTGTACAGCCGTACCGAAGAAGTCCCCTCCTTCGGTTACGGGTTCTCCGGAATTAATCCCGATTTTTATCTGAATTGGGAAGCTGTTTTCCTGAAGCCGGTACTCGTCAAATCCTTTTTGCATGTCAATGGCAGCTACAACCGCCTTGTAAGCTGATGAAAAACAAGCCATTATCCCATCCCCTGTATGTTTGATTTCTTTCCCTGAGAAAGTTCCAAGGGCATTGCGCACAATATGATTATGGGTATGTAAAATTTTTATCCCTGCCGTATCCCCGTATTTTTGGGTCATTTCGGTTGATCCTGTAATATCTGTAAACAGGAAGGTCCTGACCGCTGAATCATATTTTCCATCTGGATGTACCACCTGTCCGATCGGCGTGGTTTGCCCGGGACCCATGAACAACGCGACGTCGGAGGGGGAAACTTCTATAATTTCACAGGCCAAATGTCCATGGGACAATTGGTGAACTTTCTCACAGGCTTCCTTGTTGGGACCCTCGATCAGGCAAAAGACAAAACCCTTCTCTTCATTGACCCAAAATTTATGGTATTTAACCCCATAGGTGTCCTGGATTTCTACATCCGCCATGTGCGCGTGACCTGCATCCTGGTGGGAAACCCCCTGCATATCCTTGTGGAAATCTATAAACAATGGCATGTCTTCTAGTTTAGAATTGAATATTTTGTCCTCAAAATATGAAAATTCCCGCAAAAGGGGACAAGCTGCGCTCATGCGCAGGCAGGAAGTCATTTTAGGAGAGAGAAGCTCCCATTTCCATAGAGAGAATCGTATCAGAGTTGTCAGGTTCCAGTCCCAGACTGTTTTAGCACCCTGCAAATCGGTAAAATGCATAATAATTGTAGTTTTATGTTGTTATACAAGTAGTAACTCCCAAAACTTGCCAGGTTGTCCGCTTCGGGCAATCCGTTAAAAGTCTATGCAACGTCTCTGGATTTTTATTACCACAGCTTTATTGATCGCCCTTGTTTTTATCCTGGCCCTGGGGTCAAACCACAGGGTATCGGGTTCTGAAGCGCCCGTTAAGCTCGCAATAGATACGCCCTTGCGGGAAGCGCTTGCGAAGGAAGCCTCGGAAGAAGCGGAATTGAGGAAGGAAACCCTGCGCAAATCCCTGGCGGTGTATTTCAAAAAGGCCATTGCGGCAGGTGACATCGTGGGAGCAGGGGTAAGTATCGTCAGGGAGGGGGAAATCCTCTTTTCCGATGGGTTTGGCAGGCGAAATGCCCGGGAGCCCGACCCGGTGGACGGAGGGACCATTTTCAGGCTGGGATCCCTTTCAAAGGGTTTTACGGGGGTATTGGCGGCAAGCCTCAAGGATGAAGGCGCACTGGACTGGGAGGATAAGGTCACGGACTATATTCCAGAGTTTAAACTGGGGGACCGGAACAATACCAGCGGAATTACCCTGGCCCACCTGCTTTCCCATACATCGGGCGCACCATACCACAGCTATACGAATCTCGTGGAGGCCGGCCTCCCGATCCCGGAAATCGCCAACCGCTTCGAGCAGGTAGAACCCATCAGTGCGCCCGGTGAGATGTACAGCTATCAGAATGCCCTCTTTGCGCTTTCTGGGGAGATCATCCGGAAGGCCTCGGGGGAGGATGTGGCCAAAGCCTTTAAGAACAGGCTGTTCAATCCGTTGGAAATGTGCGCTACCAATATGGACCACCAGGCGCTCATGGAAGAGGACAATGTGGCGCTTCCCCATTACAGGAGCGGACGCGGGTGGCGCCCCAAAAAACTAGTCGACAATTACTACAATGCCATTCCCGCCGGGGGAATCAATGCCAGCGCGGCCGATATGGGCCGGTGGATGCGGTTCCTGCTGGGATACAACCCCGAGGTAATGACGCGCCAGGCAATTGAGGAGGCTTTCACCCCTTATGTTGAAATCCCCGGGAGAAGCAAGTACTACCAGCGCTGGCCCGGACATCTCTCGTCC
>CAZUZE010000253.1:0-3795 GCA_964624565.1 uncultured Robiginitalea sp. | reverse complement strand
TTGGATTTTGCCCGGGTGGTGGAACTGGTAGACACGTTGGACTTAAAATCCAATGGCCGTTGAGGCCGTGCGGGTTCAAGTCCCGCCCCGGGTACCTTAATAAAGCCAACACGCCATTGCGGAATGTTGGCTTTTTCTTTCAGGATGAAAAGGCTTATTGATCCCGCACCACCCGCAGGTTCGCCAGCGGTCCGGCACCTTTCCGGGAGGCGGGGCCGATGAAGAGATGGTGCAGCAGCTGGGTGGAGAGGATCCCCGTCACTGCCATGTTGTCGACCTCCGAGATATTCTTCCCCGTTTTCATCTTTGCGACCAGCAGGTCCACCCTGGAAGGATCGAACATACCGAAGTCGCTGATCCGTTCAGCCGCCAGCATGTCGGCCACAAATTGCGGGGCCCCGGGCCCGAAGAAGCTGCTGGTGATGGGGGCCCGGTAGGCCTGCTTGCTCCTCTTCAGGATCGATTCGGGGATCCTTCCGCGCATTCCCTTCTTCAGCAGGTATTTCTCATTGAGGCCGTTCAGTTTCAGGTCGTCGGGGAGGGAGGCACAGAATTCGATCACGCGGTAATCGAGGAAAGGGTAGCGCCCTTCCACCGAATTGCCCATGGCCATGCGGTCGCCCTGCGAGGAAAGCAGGTAGCCCGACATGAAGATGGCCGACTCGAGGAACTGGGCCCTGGCCAGGTCGCCCGAGGAATGGAATCCGCGGCTGAGGACATGGTCCACCTCGGCCAGGGGATCGTAATCACCCAGGCCCGATCTCAGCTCCTCCGAAAAATAGGTCCTGATCCGGGAGGTATTGTGCCAGCGGAGCATATGCGAATAGAAGGGGTTCGATACATCGCCCAGGCGGAATCCGAAGAACATTTTCAGGGCGCTGGGGTTTGCATCCCTGATGGCGGGGAGGTAGGGATAAAGCCGGGTGAGCAGCAGCGGCCGAAGCCTGGATTCCGGCTGGCGCGCCCAGAAGCGCCTGACTTTCATTTCCTTGAAGATATTGTACCCCGCCAGCATCTCATCGGCACCCTCACCGGTGATCACCACCTTGATGCCCTGCTCCCTCACCTTGCGCGACAGGAGGTACATGGGCGTGGGTGCGGTCCGCAGGATGGGATACTCGGCGAGTTCCACGGTGTTGATGAAGTTGCCCGCGATCTCCTCCGGGGTGCAGGTATAGGCCGTGTGCTGGGTGTTGAAGTAGCGTGCCGCCTCCTGCTGGTAGGACGTTTCATCGAAATCCTTCTCGCTGAACCCGATGGAAAAGGTATTCAGCACGCCCGGTTCCACGTCTTTGATGAACGAGGTGGTGACGCTGGAATCGATCCCACCGCTCAGGTAGGCGGCCACCTGCACGTCGGCGCGTAGCCGTATCCTGACCGAATCCCTGAAAAGGGCTTCGAACTCCTCCGTCGCCTCTGCCAGCGTCACTTCCCGGGCCCTTCCCTGTTCGGGGAAGTTCAGTTCCCAGAACCTTTCCACTTTGCTCCCCTGCGGACCTACCGTCATACAATGTCCGGGCGGCAATTCCAGGACCCCTTCGAAAGGGGTGGCCGGCGTGATGGTGGTCCAGAAGGTAAAGACCTGTGCAAGCCCTTGCCGGGAGATCTCCCTCGGCAGCTCCGGGTTTTCGAACAGGCCCTTTATCTCCGAGCAGAAATAGAAGGATCCGTTGTGGCTGGCATAGAAAAGGGGGCGGATGCCCACGCGATCGCGGGCGAGAAAAAGCTCCCCGGTGGCCTTGTTCCAGATGGCAAAGGCGAACTGCCCGTTGAACTTCTGCAGGCAGGCGCTTCCATAATGGGCGTAGGCCTGCACCACCACCTCCGTGTCGCTGCTCGTACGGAAGGAATAGCCCAGGGCCGTCAGTTCCTCGCGCAGCTCGATATAGTTGAATATCTCCCCGTTGTAAACGATCCAGTAATCCCCTGAATTGTCGGAAAGGGGTTGCTGCCCCGAGGCCAGGTCGATGATGCTCAGGCGCACGCTTCCCAGCCCGATGTTGCGGTGAAGGTACACACCGCTCTCATCCGGCCCCCTGTGACGGATGACCGATAACATATTGACCAGGGATTCCTCCAGGACAGGCTTGTCCGGGTCGGAACGGTGAAAGATCCCGGCGATTCCGCACATGGGATGGGATTAGTTTAGCTTTCTGTTGATGAAGTTGACGATGGCATTCACGGATTCGAAGTTCTCCTCCAGCAATTCGGAATCCTGTGCCTTGATGCTGAAATTGTCCTCGATGAAGTTGATCAGGGAGAGAAAGCCCATGGAGTCGAAGATACCCTCAACGAAAATAAGGGTGTCATCACCTATCTTTTCCTCCGGCACAAAAGAAGTCTCGCTGATAAATCTCCGAACTGCCTGCTTTGTATCCATGGCATCAATGACAATTTTTTCCATATGGTTTATTCAATTTGAAGGTATAAGTTACTGGTCCTGATCAACGATCCATCCAGGATTCCAAGGGGTCGTTCAACGGTCCGTTGTATGTCCTGTTAACGTAGTGTTCCGGCCATTTGTTTCAATAATATCCACAATTCTTTGGCAGAACAACGGGGCCACTTTGGAGGTAAATCCGGGGTTGGGGTGGGAGTTCCCGGGGTTCCTGGCAAATTCATCCTTCAGGTACAAGCCTCCTTCGGTCTCCAATTCATAGAAATCCCAGAGGTGAATGTTATCGCCGGGGGTATCCCACTCGGTCCTGACCCAGTCAAAAAATGCCTCGGCCCTTTCAGCATATTCGGCCTTCGTTTTTTTCTTCACATTGGCGGCACCAGTCCATACCAGGAATTTTGTATCCGGGAACTCATGCATTTTCTCCTTCAAAGCCGCGTACTGTGCCTTGTAGTTCTCGATCCGTTTTTCCGGTGATCCGGGGTCAGGCTCTCCGGTATCGGGCTGCACCTGGCTGACAGGGAAACAATGTTTGAAAATGATCATGTCGTGCTCCCGGGTCAACATCTCCAGCGTCGGCTCCTCCAAGTAAGGGTTGTCCCCGGCATGCTGCACCCAGATGGTGTAGTAGTCGTATGGATAATTGTTCCAGGGATAGGGATCCCCGCTTGGGAACGAACGCTCCGTGATCAGGTAATCCGTGCTGTTTTCCCGGTTATATGCAGCGAACCATTCCGGCACGTCGTAAACCGGGTCTATTCCAAAGAACCGTTTCAGTTTCTCATTCCTGGCACCATCCCCTTTCCACACCGTCATTCCCGTGCTGTGGTGCAGAAAAAGGATCTTGTAGGGGGCCTCGCCCGGCACATAATCCGTCTTTTGCCCGCATTGCCAGGAGAAGAGCAAGACGAACATTAAAACTACGGAAAATCGGAGGGGGGAACGTGATTTTGTTTTCATAAGAATTTAACAGATAAATGAATTTTTGTTGAAAACTACAAAAAAACTCGTTAAAAAACAACCCTGAACAAGCCTGGCTTGCCATTTTGCGGAACCCATGTATTTTCCTTTGGCAGAATGGATTATTTTTGTGAGATCTTATGATTATTAACACGGAAGACACAGGATTTGTTGGATGCTCAAAAAAAAATAACCAATCGTCATTTTTCATCGTATTACTGGCACTATTAATATCATCGCATGCTTTTTGATTCCTTCTACTATTTTGTGTTCCTGGCGGTGGTTTTCGTCGTTTACTATGCAGTAAAGGCGAACTTCAGGTGGATGGTGGTGCTGCTTGCCAGCCTTTTTTTCATTGGCTATATCTCCATCTCGCTGCTGTCGTTCACCATCCTGTTCGTGATCGTGAACTATTTCCTGGCCATTCTCCTGGAGAA
>CAZUZE010000252.1:0-3846 GCA_964624565.1 uncultured Robiginitalea sp. | reverse complement strand
CGCATCATCCGGGTTTTTGATCAGGTCCTGATAGGTCCGGTTCTGGGCTTTTTTCCCGTCGTTGGTGGCTATTGTCGGGCCCGAGGGGACGGCATCCTGCCTGTCGATGAGGGCTTTTCGGTCGGCTGGGAGCGTTTTGACGAGGATGTTTTTGCTGTCTTTAAACCAGTTTATGACGTCCCCCAGGTTTGCGTTGAGAACGGGGCCTGTCAGTTTTCTGGCCCGGCCTTCGGAAAGGTCTACAATCCAGAGTTCCACCCCGGATTCTGTGGTATGTGTCATCGCCAGGGTCTCCTGGTCAGGGGAGAGGGCGAAATTGGCCAGCCTAGGGTTTTGGGGCAAACCCGAAACCTGCCGCGATTCCCTTTCTTCCGGGGTTTTGATGTGCAGGTTTTCATAATAGTTGGTGCGACTCCCGATATTGGTCACCGGATTGATCCGCAAGCCTGCCAGCCGCATTTCCGCCTCCGACAATTCGGCGATGGACTTGTAGGGGCTCCGGTACATGAGCATCATATAGTCCCCGCTGTCGGTGATCAGGACGCGGGGTGCCAGGGGCGCTTCGGCCAGTTTCAGGATTTCTTCCGGGGGTGTCTGGTAGGTAAGTTGTTCCTGTGCCTGCCCCGCAAGGGCGAGGCCGAGAAAGCATAATAATGACCATTTTTTCATATGTTGGCTTTTATTTTTTGAAGGATACAATATAATCAATTCAAGATACCGAAATATTTCGAGCTTTGGTAGCCCGCTCGCGGACCTCAAAGTTTTGGAAGAGATTTTAGGCAAACTTCTCAAATATCGGTACATTTATTTCTCATTCGGGATCCTGCTGACCGGGTTCCATCCCATAAACTCAAACGACAAATCATGTACAATTCTAAGATAGCGGGACTCGGGTTCTACGTACCCGAAAACGTGGTCACAAACGACGACCTTTCCAGGGTGATGGAGACCAGCGATGCCTGGATTCAGGAACGCACGGGAATCCTCGAGAGGCGCCACGTGGACCGTGATGAAGACACCACGACGGCCATGGGGGTCAAGGCGGCCCGTATTGCCATCGAACGGGCCGGCATCGATAAGGACGAGATCGATTTCATCGTATTTGCCACCCTGAGCCCGGACTATTATTTCCCCGGCCCCGGGGTGTTGGTGCAGCGGGACCTCGACCTGCGGACCGTGGGCGCCCTGGACGTCCGGAACCAGTGTTCCGGGTTTGTGTACGGTATTTCCGTGGCGGATCAGTACATAAAGACGGGGATGTACAAAAATGTCCTGGTCATCGGTTCCGAATTGCATTCCAAGGGACTCGACATGACCACCAGGGGCCGGGGGGTTTCCGTCATTTTCGGCGATGGGGCCGGTGCGGCCGTGCTAAGCCGGGAAGAAGACCCGAAGAAGGGCCTTCTATCGACCCATTTGCACAGTGAGGGCCAGCATGCCGAGGAACTCTCATTGATCGCCCCGGGGATGGGCAAGCGCTGGGTTACCGACATCCTGAAGGACAACGACCCGGAAGACACGTCCTTCTATCCCTATATGAACGGGCAATTTGTCTTTAAAAACGCTGTGGTCCGATTTAGCGAAGTCATCATGGAAGGCCTGAAGAAAAACCACCTGAAGCCCGAGGATATCGACATGCTGATCCCCCATCAGGCCAACCTCAGGATTTCCCAGTTCATCCAGAAAAAATTCGGCCTCTCCGATCAGCAGGTGTACAACAACATTACCCGGTATGGAAATACCACGGCTGCGAGCATCCCCATTGCCCTTACAGAGGCCTGGGAGGAGGGCAGGATAAAGGAGGGGGACCTTGTGGTGCTCGCCGCCTTTGGAAGTGGCTTTACCTGGGGCAGTGTTATTATCAGGTGGTAACCATATCGGCCATTCCGTCGAGGGTACCCTGGGTACGCAGCAGGGTTTCATAAAAAAGGAACCCCGACCTCAGTGGTCAGGGTTCTCAAAAAGCAGCACTCCGGAAGGCCAACCAACCCAACCCCTCCGGTGCTGCGATTCAATACGGATTCAGAAAAGGCCCCCGCTTCCTTCCTTGGTGTCGTTGTCGCGCCGTTTGCGCGCAAGGGCGCGGTTCTTGCCACTGCCAAACCGGTAGGAAACCCCTAAATAGAGGGTCCTGCTTTCCCAGGTAAACCTGGCAGTTTGCGGGAAAGGCCGCTCGGCCGAGATATCCGCCCGCATCCAGTTGAATACGTCGTTCAAATTCAGGCTCAGGGTGCCTTTGCCCTCTGCAAAGCTATAGCGCGCTCCGGCATTGATCATATACATGGGTTCCTGCACGAATTGAAGGGTTTGGGCGCGCCCCCGGTACATCCCAAATACCTGGAAGGTCAGTCGTTCCGTAGCTTTCAGACTGTTGTTTATCCGGAGGTTCCACATGGTGTTTTCCACCGAAATCTCCTCCGTAACAATATCTTCCACGCCCGGGTTGGGGCTGTCTGTGGGCAATCGTTCACTAAATCCGCGCTGGGTCTGGTTATACAAGTCGAAACTGGTATTGACATTCCACCATTCGGTAAGATTCAGGTTGGAGGATAGCTCCACCCCAAAAGCATCGGTATCATCAAAATTCTCATAGGTCAGGATAACGCGGTTCAGGTCGAGCCGGTCCACAAAGAACGCCCGGTTGATCTCGTCGGAAATGGTCCGGTAAAACACGCCGGTGGTCAGGCTCCCCATCTTAAACCGCCGTGTGTAATTCACTTCATAGGAAAAGGTGAACTGCGGCCTCAGGGAAGGGTTCCCAAAGGAAGAGATAAGGGGGGTGGCAAATTCGCGGATGGGATTCACCTGGGAGAGGCCCGGACGGTCCACCCGCCTGCTGACACTGAATTGGAACTGGTTTTTGTCACCGGGGGAGTAGGTGAGGAATCCCGAGGGGTAGAACTCGGTATAGCGATCCGTAAAGGCCCGGACCTGGTTCGTGTCTGCCTTTACCTCCACATTCTCCACCCGCACTCCCACCTGATAGGACCATTTTCCTGAGGTTCGGCCGTACGTGGCATAGGCCGAATAGATGTCCATATCGTAAACAAAGGCAGTGGTTGCCGTGGGTACGAGTTCGCCCCCGGCGTTGTAGGAAAGTCCCGTAGACCGGTAGTCGGTATCCGTTTCAAAAAGACGGGCCTGTAATCCGAGCTCCAACCTGGAAAGGGAGTCCACCGGGTTGACGTAATCCAGGTTCACCGTGGTCTGTGTTCGCTCGGTATCCACAAAATCTGTATAATCAGGAATAGGGTAGGCGCCGCTCAAATCAAAGTCTGCTGCTTCCTCACTGTCGAAGATGTTGAGGTCGGCTTCCAGTTCAAGGCTGTGTCCCTCTTTTCCAAGAAGGAGCTTGTAGTCAAAGTTGTATTGCTGGGAATGGTTCCCCTGATCACTTATCAGGAGCTGGCCGAGGTTTAGCTGCGGGTTGTCCGGATAGAACACTTCCGTGTCGACGTCCATAAGGCCGTCATAGTAGTTTTGATTTGTGAAAAAGGACAGGGTGTTTTTTTCATTCAGATAGAAGTCCACCCCCACCTTGTAGAGATAGGATTTGTCATTGGAAAGTACATCGATCAGCTGTTGGGAGTTTTCATCGATCCGGTTCACCTGGCCGTCATTTACGTACTTTCCAATGTTTGTTCCCGCATTCCCATACAGGTTGAATTTCCCGTTGCGGTAATTCAGGTCGAGCGAATTGTTAAACTTTGCCTCCAGTCCCTTGGTCAGCCCCATATTCAGGTTGCCGTTCAGCCCGATGTTGGCGTTTTTGTGCAGGATGATATTGATGATCCCGCTCATCCCCTCGGGGTTGTATTTGGCAGAGGGGTTGGTGATCAGCTCAAT
>CAZUZE010000251.1:0-3848 GCA_964624565.1 uncultured Robiginitalea sp. | reverse complement strand
ATGAGACGATCGGGGTTTACCAGTTTTCCGGGAACGGCCGCTTTATCGATGACCTGACCGAGATCCACTATGAGCGCGACGGACAATCCTATGTTGAGGTTGTTTGCATGGGCGACGAACGTATTCCCGACAATGTGGTGGCTACCTGGCGGACACAGATGAACACCTATTCCGAATTGGTCGGCACTGAATTCAAGGTGGTCCAGGGCAGCAGTACCGACACAGATGAAAGGCTGAAATATGTGAGCGAGCTCTACGAGTCCAAGAAGGCGGAACTCCTCAACAAGGACGAGCGCATCCGCATGCTTGAGGAAGAACTGGCGACGATGAGCAGCCTCTCAGAAGGGTTGCTGCCGTTTAGCGCGATTTCAGAGGAGGCGCATGTGAACTATGAGGGCCTGGCAGGCCTGGGATTTGCCTATACCCTGCAGACGGACTTCAGCAAAACGGATACGATCCCCGTTTTTGAAGCCAGGTGGAAGGAAGGCGTCGACCCGAAACAGCGGGAGGAGGAATTCAAAAAGCTGACCGACTGGTTAAAACTGCGGCTGAAGAACGACCGGATACAGGTCCGGCAGGCCCTGCCTTAGGCGCGTTCCTCCAGGTACATCTGCCGCACCTTCTTAAACAGTTCCGAGGAGTAGACGAAATTGCTCACCGCTTCGTTGTCCGTTTTGAAGATGTCCTTGCTGGTGCCTTCCCATTCTTTCAGGCCGTCTTTGAGGAAGACGATTTTTTCGCCGATCTCCATGACCGAATTCATATCGTGTGTATTGATCACCGTCGTGATCTGGTACTCATCCGTGATCTCCTGTATCAGGTTGTCGATCAGGATGGCCGTTTTGGGATCCAGGCCGGAGTTGGGTTCATCGCAGAACAGGTACTTGGGTTTCATGACGATCGCCCTTGCAATGGCCACCCGCTTCTGCATGCCCCCTGAAATTTCGGAGGGGAATTTTTTATGGGCGTCCACCAGGTTGACCCGGGCGAGCACAAAATCCACCCGTTCCTGCATTTCCGCCCGGGATTGCCGGGTAAACATTTCCAGGGGAAACATGACGTTGCCTTCCACGGTTTTGGAATCGAACAGGGCGCTGCCCTGGAAGACCATCCCCATCTCCTGCCGGAGGTCCCGCCGCTCTTCCATGCTGAACTGGGAGTAATCCCGCCCCTCATAGCGAATGGTCCCGCTAGTGGGGGTTATCAGGCCGAGGAGGCATTTCATAAACACGGTCTTCCCCGATCCGCTCTGCCCGATAATCAGGTTGGTCTTCCCCTTTTCAAAAACCGTGCTGATCCCTTTCAGCACCTCGGTCCCGTCAAAGGATTTCTTAAGATCGCATACCTCTATCATACCGCTAGCCGAGCATTAATTGGGTGAGTATATAATTCAGGATAATAATCACCACACTGGTCCATACAAAGGAAACGGTGGCCGCCTTGCCCACTTCCAGGGCGCCCCCCTCCATATAGTATCCGTGGTAGGAAGGCACCGTGGCAATAATAAAGGCGAAGACGATGGATTTTATGAAGGAATAGGTGACGTGAAACGGGATAAAGTCCAGTTGCAGGCCCTCCACGAAGTCCGCGCTGGAACTGAAACCCCCGAACACCCCTGCGATCCAACCCCCGAAAATACCCACATACATGGCAATGGCCACGGCAAAGGGATAGAGCATCATGGCGACAATCTTGGGAAAGACCAGGTAATTCAGGGAGTTTACCCCCATGATTTCCAGGGCGTCTATCTGCTCGGTTACCCGCATGGTGCCGATGCTCGAGGTGATATAGGACCCCACTTTGCCTGCCATGATAATCGAGGTGAAGGTAGGGGCGAATTCCAGGATCACGGACTGCCGTGTGGCGAACCCGATGAGGTTCCTGGGGATAAGCGGGTTACTGATGTTCAATGCAGTTTGAATGGCGACGACACCCCCTATGAAAAAGGAGATAAAAATGATGATGCCCATCGATCCGTAGATCAATTCGTCGATTTCCTTGAGGATCAACGATTTCATGATCCTCCATTTGGTGGGTTTCTTGAAAACTTCCCGGACCATGATGGCATAACTGCCAATCGAAGAGAGGTACGTCATTGAGGTGGTTTTGCCCTTGTCCGGTAAAAATAACAATATTCACATTCATTTAACCCTGCAGGCTTTTATCATCTTCCTTAATATGTATTTTTGGGTACAAATAGCCGATGTATGAGATATGCAGCTTCCACTTGCACTTCATTGCTGACCCTGCTGTTGCTCGGATGCTCCCTGGGCCTTCGGGCCCAGGCAGGTAACCGGGAACAGGGGCCTTCGGGGACCCCGGACGGCTTTGGGGACCCCCCGCGGCTGGTTGTGGGGATCGTGGTGGACCAGATGCGCTATGATTACCTGACCCGATTCTGGGACGACTTTGGAAAAAACGGCTTTAAACGGCTTGTCGGGGAGGGGTTTTTGAGCAAAAACCACCATTTCGGGTATGCCCCGACCAGCACGGGTCCGGGCCACGCCTCCGTCTATACCGGCACCACACCGGGCGTCCATGGGATTATCGGGAATAACTGGTACGATAAACAGGCCGATTCAAGTGTCTACTGCGTGGGGGACCCTTCCCGGACCTCTGTCGGGACCCTTTCGGATGCCGGCCGGCACTCCCCTCACCGCCTTATGGTATCCACCATTACGGACCAGTTGCGACTGCACCACCAGATGCGCTCAAAAGTGGTCGCGGTGGCCCTGAAGGACAGGGGGGCAGTGCTCCCGGGAGGGTTTACGGCCAACGCAGCCTACTGGTATGAAGGCGGGGATACCGGACACTGGATCAGCAGTTCCTACTATATGGAGGCCCTGCCGGCCTGGGTGCAGGAATTCAACGCCTCGGATGCCGCCAGTCGTTACCGCCAATCCTGGAAACTCCGCCTCAGGGAAGATTCGTATTTGAAAAGCGGACCCGATAATGTCCCCTATGAAGGCCTCTTTCGTGGGGAAGCCGCCCCGGTTTTCCCCCATGACCTGCCAGCCCTATGGGAAGCCAATGGACGGTTCGACCTTTTGAGGTCCACCCCTTACGGAAACAGCCTGACCCTGGATTTTGCGCTGCAGGCGCTTGAGGGTGAAGGCCTCGGGGCGGATGCGATCACGGATTTTCTGGCAATCAGTTTTTCCAGTACCGACTATGTGGGCCATAAATACGGGGTGAACTCCGTGGAGGTGCAGGACACCTATATCCGCCTGGATGAGGACCTAGGGCGCCTCCTGAAGGAACTCGACAAAAAAGTGGGGGAAGGCAACTATACGATATTCCTGACCTCAGACCATGGCGCTGTCCATGTTCCGGCCTACCTCGCCGATAAGGGCTTTGCAGCCGGATACCTCGACAAGGGATTGATAAACAGGAAATTAGGTGAGTTTATGTCCTTTACCTACGGCAGCAGGGACCTGCTTAAAGACTTTTCCAACAACCAGATTTTCCTGGACCAGGGGCTGATGCGCAACCTGGAACTCGACCCGGAACTGGTGCGCGAACGCCTGGCGGAGGAACTCCTGAAATACGAGGGGATCTACATGGTCTACACCTCCGGGCAAATGCAGAACACGGAATACACGGAAGGCATTGCCGCGATCCTGCAAAACGGGTATAACCAGAAGCGGTCCGGGGACCTCCTCCTGCTTCCTTCCCCGGCCCATACTGATTATATGCCCACAGGGACCACACACGGGTCCCCGTACCCCTATGACACCCATGTCCCGTTGATTTTCTTTGGCAAGGGCGTGCGTAAGGGCCACATTTCCAGGCCAACCTATATCCGCGATATTGCGCCTACCCTTTCGGTAATGCTTGGGATTGCCTTT
>CAZUZE010000250.1:1415-3865 GCA_964624565.1 uncultured Robiginitalea sp. | reverse complement strand
AGGGCCTCCACCTGGCAGAAAACGACGGCTTCCCGGACCCCCTCCTCCTGTATTTTGGCCTGCAGGGTTTTTCCAAGGGCCCCCTGTACCGCCATCGCGTATTCCATGCCCTTTTCGCGGTACGCATCGGGGGACATGGCAGGTTTTGCAGGGCCATCCACCGCAGTATCCGTCACGTCGGGGTCCGCGTTCTTTTTTGTGCCGGAATCTTTGCATCCCAGCACCAGGGTAAAAAGGAGGAGCGTTAAAAGGGAATACTTCATCGCAATGGAATTAAAGGTTATCGATCAGGGCCTAAAAAAAGAAAGCGGCCCGCTACATCAGGCCGCTCTCCTCACTAAAAACAATCAACTCAACCATCTAAATTTTCGCTTCCCGCCTTTTTGGGGACTGGGATTCGCTAAAACTCTTACGGCTTTTTCAGCCACAGTACTAAAGTACTACTTAGATTTCCGCCCCACAGTAACAAAGGTTACACAAGCCAAAAAAAGCTTAAAAGTTTGGAGGTCCTTACAGCGTACTCGGGCACACGTAGTCGGAAACCGGCAATCCCGCTTCCTTGATCGCCTTGAATCCCCCTGATATATCCACCAGGTTATGGATGCCGCGGCTTTTCAGGATGGACGCTGCAATCATGCTCCGGTAACCGCCTGCACAATGCAGGTAGAAGACATCCCCTTTCGGAAAGGTGCTCAAATAATCATTGAGGTAGTCCAGAGGGGTGTTTTCGGCCTCGAGCAGGTGTTCGGAAAGGTATTCGCTCTCCTTCCGCACATCAAAGACCCGCGGGGGCTGGTCGGAAGCCATGAGCCCCCTGAGCTTCTCCGGGCTCACCGGGCTTACCGTATCGTACTCCTTGGATGCTTTCCGCCATGCCTCGAAGCCGCCCTCGAGGTACCCAAGCGTATTGTCGAATCCCACACGGGACAGCCTGGTAACCGCCTCTTCTATCCGGTCCTCCGGGGCCACGAGCAGGATCGGCTGGGCCGTGTCCGCAACCAGGGCGCCTACCCAGGGTGCAAAACTCCCGTCCAGGCCTATGAAGATGGATCGCGGGATATGCCCCCTGGCAAAGTCATCCTCGTTGCGCACATCCAGCACTATGGCGCCGGTTTCATTGGCAGCTGCTTCAAAGGCGTCCGGGGACAGGGCCTTGGTGCCTCGTTTGAGCACGTGTTCTATATCTTCGTACCCCTCCTTGTTCATCTTGACGTTCAGGGGGAAATAGCTCGGGGGAGGCAACAGGCCATCGGTAACCTCGCGTACAAATTCCTCCCGCGTCATGTCCGCCCGGAGGGCGTAATTGGTGCGTTTCTGGTTCCCGAGGGTGTCCACGGTCTCCTTGGACATGTTTTTGCCGCAGGCAGACCCCGCACCATGGGCCGGGTACACGATGATGTCATCGGACAGGGGCATGATCTTCTCCCTGAGGCTGTCGTACAGGGTGGAGGCGAGTTGCTCCTGGGTCATGTCAGCGGCCTTCTGGGCCAGGTCAGGACGTCCCACATCTCCCAAAAACAAAGTGTCCCCGCTGAAAATTGCGTGGTCCCTGCCCTTTTCGTCCCGAAGCAAATAAGTGGTGCTCTCCATGGTATGCCCCGGGGTGTGGAGCACTACTATGGTAACATCCCCCAATTTGAACTCCTGCCCGTCTTTGGCAATAACTGCGTCAAAAGTCGGGTTCGCAAGAGGGCCAAAAACAATGGGGGCCCCTGTTTTCCGGGACAGGGTAAGGTGCCCGCTCACGAAATCGGCGTGAAAGTGGGTTTCAAAGATGTATTTGATCTCCGCCCGGTCCTGCCGCGCGCGTTTGATATAGGGGCCCACCTCCCGCAAGGGGTCGATAATGGCGGCCTCGCCTTTGCTTTCGATGTAATAGGCACCCTGAGCCAGGCACCCCGTATAAATCTGTTCTATTGTCATGGTCAAAAGTTCCAAATTAGTAACCCTGCAAAATTAATACAATGGGGCCATCCATACAGTAACCGGGGTTACATAAGAAAAAGCCCGCCTTTTTGAGGCGGGCTTTGCAAAAACAGGTCCGTTCAGCGCTACAGGAGCGTAGAAGGGCAGACGTACTCCGATTTGGGCAGGGAGGTCTCCTTGAGCTTGTCAAACCCTCCCTCAATATCCGAGAAATTATCCCATCCGCGTTGCTTGAGGATCGAGGAGGCGATCATGCTCCGGTAGCCTCCCGCGCAATGCAACAGGAAGGGTTTGTCCTTTGGGATCTCGGCCAGGTGCTGGTTGATTTCATTCAAAGGAATGTTCACCGCATCGATCAGGTGCTCGGAATCGAATTCGCTCTTTTTGCGAACATCGATGATCATGGGCAGGGTGCCCTTCCCGAACTCCTTGACAACCTCATCTACCGTTACCCGGGAGGTCGTTTCAAAATCCTTGCCGGACTTCCGCCAGGTTTCAAACCCGCCGGAAAGGAAGCCGAGGGT
>CAZUZE010000250.1:0-1315 GCA_964624565.1 uncultured Robiginitalea sp. | reverse complement strand
CAGGGGCTGGGTGCCCCGCTCCATGATCTCATCCAGGGATTCGTACCCCTGAATGTTCATCAGGACGTTTTGCGGGAAATACCCGGGAGGTGCGGTCAGGCCGGTAAGGAGTTCCTTTATAAACTCCTCCCGTGTCATGTCTGCCCGGAGGGCATAGTTGACTTTTTTCTGGTTTCCGAGGGTATCTGTGGTCTCCTTGCTCATCATCTTGCCACAGGCTGACCCCGCCCCGTGGTTCGGATAGACGATCAGATGGTCGGGCAGGGGCATGATTTTATTGCGAAGGGAGTCGTAGAGGTGGCTCGCGAGTTTCTCTTCCGTCAGGTCTGCAACGACGTGCTGGGCCAGGTCCGGACGACCGACATCCCCGATAAACAAGGTGTCCCCGGTAATGATCCCGTGCATCTGGTCCTTTTCGTCTATCAGCAGGTAGGTGGTGCTCTCCATCGTATGCCCGGGCGTATGGATCACCTTAACCTTGTAGTCTCCAACTTTGAAGACCTGTCCGTCTGTGGCGATGATGGCCTCATAACCGGGCTTGGCATTGGGGCCGAAAACGATGGCAGCACCCGTTTTCTTCTGCAGGTCCAGGTGCCCGCTGACAAAGTCCGCGTGAAAATGCGTTTCAAAAACGTATTTGATCTCCGCATTGTCAATCTGGGCCCTGTCGATGTAGGGCTGAACTTCCCTTAAGGGGTCGAATACTGCCGCTTCTCCCTTGCTTTCGATGTAGTAGGCTGCATGGGCAAGGCATCCTGTATAAATCTGTTCGACTTTCATAGGCTTGATTTTTATGATGTTACTTTGACCTTAAAATTACAACTCCAGTTCCAAACGGTAAGTGACCTGGGTCACATAGTCCGGGTGGCCGTCTGCGTGGCGATCCGGGTCTCGATTTCTGAGCGTTTCCCCAGCTTTTTCAGGTGGGTATACGCTTCATTGGTGTTGGCAAAGAGGTTCTCCTTCCCGATATCATCGATAAGGCCGCTGGTGTGCAGGATGTCGCGGGTGGGCCCGATGGCCCCGGCCACGGCAAACCGGATATTCTCCTTTTTCAGCTCCCCGACCAGGGCGCTCAGCATAAAAACCGCCGTGCTGTCGATATAGCTTATGGCCTCTGCATTGAGGATGATGTATTTGAGCGCCGGCCCCTTTTTTGAGATCTGCTTTTGCAATTGCTGGCGGAAATAGTCCTTGTTCCCGAAAAACAGCTGCCCGTCAAAACGGAGGATCAGGAATTCCTCAGGGTCCTCCGCATCTGTGGCAAAGCGGTCGAGGTTCCTGAAAAGATCCGTCCCCCGGATGTGCCCCAGGA
>CAZUZE010000249.1:0-3869 GCA_964624565.1 uncultured Robiginitalea sp. | reverse complement strand
AGGAGTCGGCCCCCGTGGTAGAGCCCCAGCTGAAGCCCGCCCCGCCAGGGGATTTCCCGGTTCAACGGGAGCATAAAGGCGATGGGGCCGCACATCCCGATGCAATGCAGGCTTCCCAACAACCCCAAAACCAGTGCTGTTCCAAGCATAGGTGACTTTTTTTGCCATTTAAAGGCCCGGCAACCCTGCCCATGACCGGACAGGGTCCCCGCGATGCCTTCAGTAGGTGATTTTTTGCTGGTAGAGGTACGGTTTTCCCTCGTAGGTCCAGTCAATCCGGATATCCCAGCGACCATCCAACAAGCGACTCTTGGGTATGAGCAATTGCCTTTCGGATAATTGAATTGGAGTTTTGAAATCCAACTGCTTATTGGACGGTCTGTAAAGGGATATGCTTCCTTTTATTTTTTCAGGGGAAAATGTCGCCGGAAACTCCACGCGCAGGCCCTCCCCGGTCTTCGCGATTGCAATCCGCGCCCCGGTTTCATCCAGGTTCCGGGCTGCGTCCAGGTCGTCCTGGTACTTCAGTTCCTGCTGGTAATAGTCTTCGGAAACCAGGTCGTGGTTGGATTCCGGGTCCCGGAATGAGAGGACCACGAAATACAAAATAAAGAGGATGAAGGCGACAAAAGCCAGGACGATTCCCGTTCCCCAGTTGAATTTCATAGCGTATGGTTTTATTTGTAGGAATGGGGAGCCAGAAAACGGGCGGTAGTGGTCTCGATGAGCTCATCACCGCTGTACACCCCAATCTTAACGTTGTCTTTGTCGCCGCTCAGGGCGGCGTTGTTGATTTCGATAAATAGCGTTCCTTCCGAAAGGTCCTGTGCGGGCACTTCAAAACCGGCACCTTTTACAAAGGTGATGGTTCCGTTATGCGAGAGGAGCTTGAAGTTGATGTCCGGGATGGACCGGGTAGTCTTATTGATCAGTTTATAGGTGTACACATTGCTGATCATGTTGTTTTCCTTCCGCTCGTAAAGCTGCCCGGGAAGCCTCAGGACCGTGGCCTCCAGGTCGTTCCTCAGGAACAACATCCCGATGAGGACCCCCATCAATACCGTGAGGACGGCGGCATACCCCTTCATCCGGGGGGTAAATCGGAAGGGGGTATTGTCTGAGATTTCGACTTCGCTGGCGTAGCGGATCAGGCCTTTGGGGAAGCCAACTTTTTCCATGACCGTATCGCATTCATCGATGCAGGCCGTACAGTTGACGCACTCGAGTTGGGTTCCGTTGCGGATGTCGATTCCGGTAGGGCAGACGTGCACACATTGCAGGCAGTCGATACAGTCGCCGTGCCCGAGGGCATTCCGGTCTTCGTTTTTCCTGAATTTTTTCCTTCCGTTTTCCCCTTCACCCCTTTTGTAGTCATAGGCCACAACGACGGATTTGTCGTCCAGCAGGACCCCCTGCATGCGCCCGTACGGACAGGCGATGATGCATACCTGTTCGCGGAACCAGGTGAACACAAAAAAGAAAACGGCTGTAAAGATGAGCAGCGCGGCCAGGGTCCCGATGTGCTGCATCGGGCCGTCTTTGATGTAGCCGATCAGCTGGTCGCTGCCGATCAGGTAGGCCAGGAAGACGTTGGCAATCAGGAAGGAGATCACAAAGAAGACCGTCCATTTCAGCAGGCGCTTGCGTATCTTTTCCCCGTTCCAGGGCTGGCGGGCCAGGCGCATCTGGGCGCCCCGGTCCCCGTCAATCCAGTACTCGATCCGGCGGAAGACCATTTCCATAAAAATGGTTTGCGGGCACATCCACCCGCAAAAAATCCGCCCGAAGGCCACGGTGAAAAGGGCGACGAAGATCACCCCGATAATCATGGAGATCACAAAGAGGTGGAAATCCTGTGGCCAGAAGGGGAACCCGAAAATATTGAAACGGCGCTCGAGCACATTGAACATCAGGAACTGGTTCCCGTCTACCTTGATGAAGGGTGCAGCAAACAGGAAGGCGAGCAGCACATAACTGACGTACTTGCGATACCTGTAGAACCTGCCACTGGGTTTTTTCGGAAAGACCCACGCCCGTTTTCCTTCTTCAGTAATGGTGCTTATCGAATCCCGGAAATTTTCATTTGAATCCATCCCTCTGTGGTTTCCTCCCACCTTTCCAGGCGTGGGGTTTACTCTTCCGTTTGCAGCGGGTTGACCGCCTCGTTTTCCATGATGACCTCCGCGGAGGTGGAGTCTATCATCACTTCCACTTCATCCACAGGGGCATTTTCATCGACCCAGATTTCACCTTCCGGGTCCTTGGGGTTGGCCGGGGTAGTTCCGTGGAGCGTCAGGATGTAACTGGCAACCTGGGCGATTTCACCCGGTTTCAGCGTGGTCTTCCAGGCGACCATCCCCTTGCCGGAGCGACCCCCCTCGGAAACGGTATTGAACACGTTGCGGATACCCCCGCCCAGGATCCAGTAATCATCTGTCAGGTTCGGGCCAATCCCGCCGCCCCCGTCATTCATATGGCAGACTGCGCAGTTCCCCTGGAAAATAACCTCTCCGGCCTTCAGGTCCGAGGCTTCTGTCAGCAGTTCCACCGTATTGACGTCCACAAGGTCCTTGGCGGTTTTCTTATACTCCTCGATAGCCAGGCGGGCCTCTGCCATTTCCTGTTCAAATTCCGTTTTCTGGTCATAATCGTTAAAAATATGGAACCGGATCAGGTACACGACCCCGAAAACGATGGTGATATAGAACAGGTAAATCCACCAGGGGGGCAACCGGTTGTCGAGTTCCCGTATCCCGTCGTAATTGTGGTCCAGGATGATTTCCCCTTCTTCCTCAATCGGCCGGGAACCCAGGAGCTTCTGATACATCTGTTTCCCCCAGGTCCACTCCCACGCCTCGCTTTTGGACTCCCGGTACCGGGCTTTTGCTTCCTCTGAAAGCGTCTGGTACATGATATTTTCTATGGACTTCAGGATCAGTTCTATTGCGATAAGAAGCATCAGGACGAGCCCCATGAAGTATGCAGTCATCGGATACGCGATGAACGCCGGCTGGTCCCCGGAGTCGATAAAGTACTCCATAAGGAGGAAAATGGCGAAAAACAGCACGGGTACCCGTATCCAGGAGGGCATTGAATTTCTCATTGGTCAAGTGGTTTTTGGTGTTGGTCGTCTAGTGGCATTTCCTTCATCTCTTTGATCCGCTCTTTGGAGGTGGTAAAGACCCACCAGAAAAGCAGGGTGAAAAAAACAAAGAAGATCAGCAGTGAGATCATCGGGTAGGTCGCGACCCCTTCGATGCTTTCCAAATGGTTTTTTACAATTTTCATCATGGCTTAGCGATTTTGAGAGGCGACCTCGGCGTTTTGTTCGATTTTTATATCTGTCCCCAGTCGTTGCAGGTACGCAATCATGGCGACGATTTCACGGTCTTTCATCTCGATGAATTCCTGCCCGTTCTGCTGGGCATAGGTCTTTTCCTCCTCGTAGCTCCGGACGAATTCCGGGTCAGCATACAGGTTCTTTTCGATCTGGGCAGCCTGGGCATCCATGGCCTCCTGCGCTCCCGCGATGTCCTCCTCGGTGTAGGGTACCCCCAGGGTGACCATGGCCCGCATTTTATCGGCGACCTGGCTGCGGTCGTGCCGGTTTCGGATCAGCCACTTGTAGGAAGGCATGATCGAACCGGAGGAAGTGGTCTGCGGATCGTAAAAGTGGTTCAGGTGCCAGCTGTCCGAATACTTTCCGCCCACCCTTAGCAGGTCGGGCCCGGTGCGCTTGCTTCCCCAAAGGAAGGGGTGGTCATACACAAATTCACCGGCCTTGGCGTATTCCCCGTACCGTTCCACCTCGCTTCGGAAGGGGCGGACCATCTGGGAGTGGCATCCGACGCACCCCTCGCGTATATACA
>CAZUZE010000248.1:0-3880 GCA_964624565.1 uncultured Robiginitalea sp. | reverse complement strand
AATGTCCTTATCCGCAAACCGGCCAGCCCTGGAATGGAAAACCGGAAAACAGTGGTGCTTCAGGCCCATCTGGACATGGTCCATCAGAAGAACGGAGGGACGGACTTCGATTTTGATACCATGGGCATCCGGATGTTCGTGGACGGTGACTGGGTGCGGGCGGAGGGGACCACCCTGGGGGCTGACAACGGGCTCGGCGTAGCTGCCATCATGGGGTTGCTGGCTTCGCGGGATATCCCGCACCCCCCGCTGGAAGCGCTCTTTACCATTGATGAGGAAACCGGAATGACCGGTGCTAAAAACCTGGCCCCGGATCTCCTCACCGGCTCCATCCTTCTCAACCTCGATACGGAAGAAGACGACACCCTTTCGGTCGGGTGTGCCGGAGGGGTCGATGTAACGGCCTCGGCAACGTACCGACCCGTGGCGCCTCCCGAAGGGGCACGCGGCCTGGTACTGAGCGTTAAGGGCCTGCAGGGGGGGCATAGCGGGATGGACATCCACAAGGGGCTCGGCAACGCGAACCTCCTCCTGGTCCGGCTCCTGCTCTGCGCTTCCGGGAAGGCGCCCATTTTGCTTTCCTCCATGGACGGGGGAAGCCTCAGAAATGCCATACCAAGGGAGGCCCGGGCCCTGATCGCCGTTCCCGGGGAAAGGGAGGATGCGCTTCGCCGGGTCCTTGAACGCGAAAGGGATTCTATTTTCGAAGAGTACGGTTCCCGGGAAGCGGGCCTTGCGATCGATCTTGGGCCTGCGGATTGCCCGGGCTCGGCCATGGACCAAGCGGCCACGACCGGTTTCCTGAACTGCGTGTACAGCCTCCACAACGGGGTCTACGCCATGAGTTCCGAATTTCCCGACCTGGTGGAGACCTCCAATAATGTAGCCCGGATCCACGTCGGGGAAGGGGCTGTCGAGATCGCCTGCCTTACGCGATCCTCCCGTGAATCCGGCAAAGCCGACCTGGTGCGGAAACTGAAAGCCTCTTTTGACCTGGCAGCTTACCAGGTCACTACAAGCGGGGACTACCCGGGGTGGCTTCCCGATACCGCTTCCCCCATTTTACAGATCGTATCCGACAGGTACCTGGAGCTTTTCAGGGAAAAACCGCAGGTGCTGGCAGGTCACGGGGGGCTGGAGTGCGGCATCCTGAAGGGCCTCTATCCGGAGATCGACATGGTCAGCTTCGGGCCCAATATCCTCGGGGCGCACTCCCCGGATGAGCGCGCATCTATTTCCTCCACGCGCAAGTTCTGGCAGCTGCTCAGGGACGTCCTCGGGAACATCCCGGAAAAGGAATAATGGGCCCTGTTTATTGGGACAGGGGCAGCATCTCGAGGTCGAAAACGAGGTTGGAATTCGGTGGGATCGGCCCGCTCCCCTGGCTTCCATAGCCCAGGTGGGGCGGGACAAAGATCCGCCATTTGTCCCCGGCCTTCATCTCCAGGGTTGCTTCCTTGAAACCGGCGAAAAGGCGTGCATCCGGGCTCAGTGCCATGGTGATCGGACTGAAATCCCCCCTGTGGAGGGCGAGCAGTTCCGAGTACTTGCCAAATTCCCTGGCGATGGAATCCCGGCTGGTGTCGATAAGGGTCCCGTCTTCCAGCCACCCGGCATAGTGGATGGAAACCGTCTGGCCTATGGAGGGTTTGGGCCCTTCCCCTTCCTGCAGGACCAGGTATTGCAGGCCCGAAGGCAGGGTGTTGGCCCCTGATTTCTGGGCGACGAGCTCTGCTCCGAAGGCCCGTGCTTTCTCCTGGAGGGCAGTTTCCTCTGCAAAGTAGGCAGAGAGGACTTCCACGGCATCAAATGCTTTCGCCTCCTTGCCTTTTCGGATAATACTCACTTTTTTCATGATGACGGAGTCTATCGGGAGGTCGCCCGGACCGGTCGGGACGGCAGCGATGGAGTCGATCACATCCATGCCCACGACCACTTTCCCGAAAACGGTATGCCGCCCGTCGAGCCAGGGGGTTTCCTTCTGGGTGATAAAGAACTGGCTCCCGTTGGAGTTGGGCCCGCCGTTGGCCATGGAAAGCACTCCCTTGCCATTGTGCACCAGGTCCTTGTCGAATTCGTCCTTAAACCGGTACCCGGGATTTCCGGTACCGGTCCCCAGGGGATCCCCCCCCTGTATCATGAAATCCGGCATGACGCGGTGGAATATCAGGCCGTCGTAAAAGGGTTTTCCCTTGTATTGTTCGCTGACAAACGGGTTGGTCCCTTCCGCCAGGCTGACAAAATTGGCAACGGTCACAGGCGTCTTTTCCTCTTCCAGCTTAATGACCATATCCCCCTGGGTGGTCTGAAGTTCCACATACAGGCCGTCGCCAAGGTCCGGGTAGTTCGACTTGCAGGACCAGAGCATCCCGATGGCCATAAGCAGTATAATCGCATTTTTTTTCATAGGGCTATCAATTTTCCTTTTCAGGTTCTATTTCCAGTATTTCAAGGGTGCACTTCAAAGGGGTGTTCGGCCCGATCCGGACCTCATCCCCGTGGTACCCGTACCCCAGGGAAGAGGGGTAGAGAAAGGTGGCGGCCTCCCCTTTCCGGAGCAATTTTACACTGTACCTGAGTCCGGGAAAGAGTTCCTCTTTGTCCACTTTATATCTCAGGATCCCGATTTCTTCCCTTCGGTAGAGGGTGTCTTCGTTCCAGGTTCGCAGGTCGTATGTCAGGGTTACCAGGTCCCCGGGCCTGGCCGGCGGGCCGGCACTGGCATCCTGTTTTTCATACGCGTACAAAAAACCACTGGAGCTGCTTTGGTAGGTCCTAAGGCTGTCCATTTGTGCCAGTTCCTGCATCAGGGCCGTCTCCGATTCCAGGAGGCGTTTGTTCCGCTCGGCAGAGACCTTTAAAAAACTGCCGCTGCGCACCTCCACCGGCCGGCGGGCCACAGGTTCCTGGCAGGAGGCCAGCAGCAGGAGTGCACACAGATATCCGGGTATACGTCTCATCGGGTCAATTGTTTTTCATAAGCAGGCAGCAGGGCTTCAAACCGGGCGGTGGTGTCCTGCAGGGATTCGTCGCTCCGGCCCCCGGCTGCATTGATGTGGCCGCCCCCGTTGAAATGGGCACGCGCCATCTCGTTTACCGAGAAATCCCCCTGGGACCGCAGGGAAATTTTAACAATCCCCTCGTCCCTGTTCTCGATAAAAATAGCGGCCAGGACCACGTCATTGAGGGAGAGGGCATAATTTACGAAGCCTTCCGTATCGCCCTTCTGGAAATCGTGGCGGTCCAGCTCCTCCTGGCTAAGGGTAATGTACGCGGTGCGGTAGGGTTTCAGGATGACCAGGTTCTGCAGGGCGCACCCGAGCAGCTGAAGGCGTTCCGCCCGGTTGGTGTCGTAGATATGCCTGTGTATTTCGGTATGCGGGGCACCCCGTTCCATCAGGGTGGCGGCGACACGCATCGTTTCAGGGGTTGTGCCTGAATACTTGAAGGAACCGGTATCGGTAAGGATCCCGGTATACAGGCAGGTTGCGATTTCGGCATCGACCTGGCCCCCAGCCCCGAGGGCGTCCATCAGGTGGTAGACCATCTCGCTGGTAGAGCTCATATGAGGCTCGGAGTAGGTGATTTCCGCATAATCCCCGGGGCTCTGGTGGTGGTCTATCATCACAAAGGGGCATGTAGCCGCCTCGAGCAGGGGTTGCATGGCCCCCGACCGGCTCAGGTCGTTAAAATCCAGGGTGAAAATAAGGTCGGCCCCCTCGATCAGCCTGGCTGCCGTATCCCGGTTCTTTTCAAAATTCAGAACGGAACGCGCCCCCGGCATCCATTTGAGGAATTCCGGGAAGTCATTCGGGGAAATCAGGTGCGCCACATGGTTGTTTTGGGCCAGGAAACGCTGCAGGCCCAGGCAGGAACCAAT
>CAZUZE010000247.1:0-3895 GCA_964624565.1 uncultured Robiginitalea sp. | reverse complement strand
AAACTGGTTTAAGGACAGCAAAAACATCCTTGTCAAAACGCTCCCTGCCGACCGAAAAGCCCTCATCGACAGGCAGGATGCGGTCCCCTCAGGCCCGACAATAGCCACCAACGACGGGAAGAAAGCCCAGAACCGGACCTACCAGGACCTGATCAAAAACCCGGATGATGCGTTTAATTTTGAGCAACTGGCCCGGTCCGAACTCAAAAAAGTGGGGATTGGCGGGGAAATAACCCCATGGATGGGCCCGGCGTTATACCGCAACATCAGTTTTTCCCCGGATGGGAACTACGTCATGGTGGTTACAGCCGAAAAACCCTTTTCCTACCTGGTTCCCTACAGCCGGTTCCCGTCCAAGACCCAAATCCATTCCCGTGACGGTGCGCTGGTCCGGACCCTGATCGAAGTCCCCCTGATCGAGGACCTGCCGAAGGGCTTTATGGCCGAGCGGACAGGCAAGAGGGATTTCAGCTGGAGACGGGACAAACCTGCCACCCTGGTCTACGCCGAGGCCCTGGACGGCGGGGACCCGGCCACCGAGGTACCCTACCGGGACCAGGTCTTCCTGCTGGAGGCCCCTTTTGAAGGTCCCGGCATACCCCTGCTGAAAACCATCAACCGCTTCCAGGGCATACAGTGGGGAACCGACCAGGTGGCAGTAGCCACCGACTGGTGGTGGGACACCCGCAATACCAAATCCTATCTGATCGATCCCTCAAAACCCGGGGCTGAGCCCCAAATCCTCTCTGACCGCAACTACCAGGACCGCTACAGCGATCCGGGGAATTTTGCCACGGTGCGCAATTCCTTTCAGGAATCCGTGCTGGCCCTGGATAAAGGGGGACATGCCTTTTTGCTGGGTGACGGGTATTCGGAAGAGGGGCAGTTTCCCTTTGTGGACCGGGTGAACCTGAAAACCGGTGAAAAATTCCGTCTTTATGAATCCCGGATCCCGGGAAAAAAGGAGACCCTGCTCGAATACAACCCTTTGGAAGATGAGCTGCTGGTGCAAATGGAATCCCCGACAGAGTACCCGAATTACTATTACAAGAGCCTCATTAAGCGCAGGGGACCCTCCCAGCTCACCTTTTTTGAAAACCCGTTCCAAAGCATTCAGGACGTTCACAAGGAGGTAATAACCTACAAAAGGGAGGATGGCCTGGAACTCAGCGGCACGCTGTACCTGCCCGTCGGCTTCGACCGCAGTGCCCCGGAGAAGAAACCGATGATCCTCTGGGCCTACCCGAGGGAATTCAAGGACAAGAACAGCGCTGCACAGAACACGCAGAACCCCAACGAATTCACCTATCCGTACTGGGGGTCACCCATCTACTGGGTAAGCCGCGGGTACGTGGTGCTGGACGATGCTGCGTTCCCCATCATAGGCGAAGGGGACGCAGAACCCAATGACAGCTTCCGGACCCAACTGGTGGCCAATGCCAAAGCGGCCATCGATGCCGTTGACGCGATGGGCTATATCGACAGGACACGCGTCGGTGTTGGCGGGCACAGCTACGGGGCGTTCATGGTGGCCAACCTGCTGTCCCATTCCGACCTGTTTGCGGCCGGGGTTGCCCGAAGCGGGGCCTACAACCGGACCCTGACCCCCTTCGGGTTCCAAAGCGAACAGCGAAACTACTGGGAGGCCCCCGAAGTATATTACACCATGTCCCCTTTCATGCACGCGGAGAAAATGAAGACCCCCCTGCTGCTCATACATGGGGAGGCAGACAATAATTCGGGGACCTATCCCATGCAAAGCGAGCGCTATTTCAATGCCCTGAAGGGACTGGGCGCCCAGGTGCGCCTGGTGATGTTGCCCAAGGAAAGCCACGGGTACCGCGCCAAGGAGAGCATCCTGCACATGCTGTGGGAACAGGACCAGTGGTTTGAAAAGTACCTCAAAAGCGACACGGAAGCCGTTTCAGGCCAGCGCTGAAAGGGGCTACTCCTTAGGGGTGAGGTAGCGCTCAAAATCGTGAACCCGCACCTCGGCCCTCAGGTCGTGCAACAGGTTGTAGAGCCCGAAAAACGTCCGGTTGATATAGAGGAAGTGTCGGGATCCCCTGTTCGCGTTCATCTTTCGGATTTTTGGATCCGTGCTGTACTGCTGGCTCAGGGCGCCTATTTTCGCCCAGAAGTCCGGAGATGAAAAATCAAAGGTATCCTGGTTGAAGGGCCGTGTGAACAATTCAAGCATCTCGCGGAAAAGTGCCTTAAAAAAAGTGCGTTCCTCCCGGGTGTCATCGGGGGTCAGGATTTCCAGCTCGAGGAGTTTTTGTGTGAAAAGGGCATCATCGCTGAATGTTTCCTGCCTGGCCAGCTCAAAATAAGGTTGGTAAAAACTCAATGGGATTTCCTTGATGCACCCGAAGTCAATGGCGATCAGGCTGCCATCCTCCGCGACGAGGAAATTCCCGGGATGCGGATCTGCGTGGACCTGCCGGAGCTCGTGCATCTGGAACATATAAAAATCCCACAAAACCTGTCCCAGCCTGTGACCGGTCTGCGAATCAAAAGGCCTTTGGGTGAATTCCCCCAGGTGGACCCCCTCCATCCAGTCCATGGTCAGGATGCGCTCGCAGGACCAGTCGGGGTAGTATTCGGGAAAGCGGATTCCCTCCAGGGGCTGGCAGGCCCGTGTTATTTCCTGGCTCTTGCGCAATTCCAGGAGGTAATCCGTTTCTTCTGTCAATTTGTCTTCCACCTCCCTGAAAAACTTTTCTGTGTCCTTCCCTTTTAGGTTGAACATGCGCATGGCCACAGGGCGCACCAGGGCAAGGTCGCTGCTGATACTGTCCGAAACCCCGGGGTATTGTATTTTTACCGCCAGCCGCTTCCCGTTTTTCTCGGCCCGGTGTACCTGCCCGATGCTGGCCGCATTGACCGACTCCGGCTCAAAGCGATCAAAGAGTTCCTCCGGGTAGCATCCGAGATACTTTTTAAAAGTCCTGCGGACCAGGGGGCCGGAGAGGGGGGGCACGGAAAACTGGGCAAGGGAGAACCGTTCCACATAGGCCCTGGGCAGCATGTTTTTCTCCATGCTGAGCATCTGGGCCACTTTCAGTGCACTTCCCTTCAGGTCCTTGAGCCCGTCATAGAGATCCCTGGCATTGTCTTCGTCCAGGGCTTCCCGTTCCAGTTCCGGGTTGAGCAGTTTCCTGCCGTAGTATTTCATGTAATTGCCACCCACCTTAACCCCCGTCTGCACGAGTTTTCCGGCGCGTTCAATCTTGGAAGTAGGTATTCTGTCTAAGGTTTTCATAGGGAATGCCCGTCGGGCCTAGGCGAACCTTTCTTTAAAGAGGAATTTTCCAAAGTCCAGGACGCGCTCCAGCGGGGTGTTGTCGAAAACATCAAAAATCGTGTTGACGGATTTCTCAATTGCCATATCCGTCTTTTCGAACCCCGGGGAATCGTCATTGGCCCAGAACCGCAGCAGGAACAATAGTTGAAGCCAGGCGCCTTCTGAAAAGACCTCGGGGTTGTGTTTTGTAATCCTCACCTGCTTCTCCGAATTGGCCTCCTCTATCAGGTCCCGGGCATAGGCCCTGATTCGCGTACGGAGCCCTTTTAACTGACTGAGTTGCTGCATGGGCTGTTCGGCCTGTCTGAGTGCAAATAGGACATAGCTCCTGTTCAGGCCGAGCAGTTCAAAAAAAGTAAAGTAAAAACTCAGCATGCGCTCCCGGTTCCCGTATCCCGAATAGGCAGGATCCTTCTCGAGCAGTTCGGTTGTCTGCTCAAAAAAAGAATTCCAAATCTCTTTTTGCAGGGACTCCAGGGACCCGAACATCGCGTAAAACTCAGGCTCGGCTATCTTTTGATCCCTGCAGAACTTAAACGCGGAAACCGGAAACCGCTCCCGCTCCAGGGTCTCGGCCATATAGGCAGC
>CAZUZE010000246.1:0-3937 GCA_964624565.1 uncultured Robiginitalea sp. | reverse complement strand
GCACCCAAGCCCCAAACTGGCCCCGGGAAGGGCGGTGGCGATAACCCCACTGGCCGCCAGTGCCCGGACCTCTTCCGGCCCGCTGGCTTCCAGGTGGTCCGCGCTCAGGGCGCCACAGGCTATGGCCACTGCACTGCCACCGGTGGAAAACTGGTCGGCATGAAGGGTCAGGTCGAATCCCATTTCTTTCCCTGCTTCCAGGTAGGGGAGAATTTCCTGAGGGGTGAAGGCCCCCTGCTCCACGAAGGCATCCAGCCGTGTGCAAAGGCCTTCTTCCAGAACTGCGGGAAGCAGTTCCGCTTTGATGATTTCCAGGTACTGGGATGCGCTCCCGCTGAAATCCCTGGGGAGCGTATGGGCAGCCAGGCAGGTAGGGACCAGGTCCGCAGGCGTTTTTTCGGAAGCCCTTTGGATCACCCGCAGCATTTTCAATTCTTCGGAAACACTGAGGCCATACCCGCTTTTGACCTCCAGGGTGGTAACCCCCGATTTTAGAAACCGCATGACCCTTTCCAGGAGGAGCGCCTCCAGGAGCCCCGGGGAGGCCTTCCGGGTTTGCTGTACACTGTCCCAGATCCCGCCTCCGGCGGCCGCGATTTCCAGGTAATCGGAACCGCTGTTCCTCAGGGCGTAATCCCGGGCCCGGGTCCCGGCAAAACAGCTGTGGGTGTGCGCATCCACGAATCCGGGCAAGCCCACGCACCCGGGGGGAAGCGTTATCAGTGCAACCTTCCGTGAAGGGACTTCTTTTCTAAGGTCTTCGTAGTCCCCGCATTTTGCGATTTCAGTGCCCCGCATCAGGACCCCTGCATCGGAGAGGACAACCAGGTGTTCATCCCTGAGGCTTCCCTTCAGGGGAAGGCCTTCCAGGGTCAGGAGTTGGGCAAAGGGCCCGATCAGACAAAGGTCCGCAGGGGTGGCAGCCATGGTCAATACGTTTCGAACACCTCGTGCAGGGGTGTCTTTAAGGTTATCTTTTTCGTTTCGGAGACCGAATCCAGCAGGCGGATCAGGGCCTTGTTCCGTATCAGTTCGATGCCCGCTTCAATGTCGGTGGCAAACACCCGGTCTTCGGTCGCAAAGGAGACCCGGGTGCGGACCAGCTGATGTACTTTTTCCAGGAACCATCCGGATTTAAGGGGTTTTCTGAATTCAAAAGCCTGGGCGGCCGTGAGAAGTTCAATGGCGAGGATCTTTTCGACATTTTTGATCACCCGCAGGGCCTTGCGGCCACTGATGGACCCCATGCTTACGTGGTCTTCCTGCCCCATGGAGGTGGGGATGCTGTCCGCGCTGGCCGGATGGCAGAGGCTTTTGTTTTCACTCGCCAGGGCGGCAGAAGTGTACTGCAGGATCATGTACCCCGAATTCAGGCCGGTATCCTGCATGAGGAGTTTCGGCAGGTTCGTGTTGTTTCCCTCCAGGGCCAGGTAGATGCGGCGGTCTGAAATATTCCCGATCTCCGAGGCTGCAATACAGGCATAGTCAAGGGCCATCGCCAGGGGCTGTCCATGGAAGTTTCCCCCGCTGATCGCCAGGTCTTCATCAAAAATGACCGGGTTGTCGGTGATGGAGTTGAGCTCGATCTCCAGCAGTTCCTTCAGGTGGAGCCATGCATTGCGGGAAGCCCCGTGGACCTGGGGGATGCATCTGAGGGAATAGGGGTCCTGAACCCTTTCGCAATCGATGTGGTCTTCGAGGATTTCAGATCCTTTCAGCAGCCGCCGGACCCTGCCCGCTACATGCAGATTGCCCTGGAAGGGGCGCACCTTGTGCAGCTTCTCGTGGAACGGGCGGACGGATCCCTGCAGGCCTTCGATCATCATGGCTCCGATGATATCGGCCTGGGAGAGGCAGGCGTGCATCTTTTCCAGGATCACCACGGCATGGGCGGCGATAAATTGCGTGCCGTTGATCAGGGCAAGTCCTTCCTTGGGACCCAGCTCCAGGGGCGGCATGCCGAAACGCTGCAGGACCTCTCCGGACGGAACCCATTTTCCTTCATAGCGAACTTCTCCCAATCCGATAAGGGGGAGAAAAAGGTGGGCCAGGGGGGCGAGGTCTCCCGAAGCCCCCACGGAACCCTGGGACGGTACCTTCGGCGTAACCCCTGTTTCGATATGCCAGAGGATGCGCTCCAGGGTGGCTTCCCGGACGCCGGAGTACCCTTTGGCCAGGGCGTGCAATTTCAGGATGAGCATCAGCCGGGCGACCTCAGGTTCGATGGGCCGCCCGACCCCCACGCTGTGGCTTTTCAGGATGTTCACCTGCAGGGTTTGTGTGTCGGCGGCCGAAATGCGCGTGGTGCACAGGGGGCCAAAGCCGGTATTGATTCCATAAACGGGATCCCCTTTTGAAACAATGCGGGCCACCACTTCGGCACTTTCCCGCACCTTTTTGCGAACCGGGCCGCTCAGGGTACCTGCCAGTGTTCCGCGAGCCAGTCCGAGCGCCTTCCCGGCGGTCAGGTGGTCCTTGCCATAGGAGAAGGTGGAAGCCGTTTTATCCATAAATTACACGTGTTACTTTAACCGGTTCATGTTTGAAACAGGGCCAGGCCAGTGGCACCAAAAACCCTTTTTCATCCGGAAGCACCTTCCCGGGGGAAAATGAATCCGGCGCGGGGGTTTGCCCAGATGAATTTAAGAACTTAATTCGGAACCGGCGCCATCGGGACTGGGGAATAGCAGAAAATACCCCCGGGGGGAGTCAGCTGGGAGAAAGTGCCTTAACCCGTATATGAAGGGGCATTTGGCCCCTTCCCCCGTACCAGTTTAGACAAGGCGAGCGGTACAGGCAGCAGGGGTTGCGGGGTTTTACCGGGCCGGGGTGCAGCAAACACATGCCAGTTGTCTCCCTGCCGTTAAAATACGCTACAACTGGGAGAATTTCCCTAAATTGTTGTGTGTTAAACCAGTGATAGAGGATCCCTTCCGGAGGAGCCCTTTGGTGAGGGACAGGTGGAATCGGCCATTGGGATAAATACAGAGATTTTGGATTCAATCGAACAGATCAAATCGTGGATGGTGGACCATCCGACTTCGGTAGCCCTTATCAAGTACCTGGTCTGGGTGGGCCTGATCATTGGGGTTGTTCAGTTTTTCAGAAAGCTCATCCGGAAGAACCAGCCCAACACGGATACCCGGTATAAGTCACAAAAGGTCATTGAAGTCATTGGATATGTGTTCATCCTCTTGTTATCCATTTCTTACTTCACAGGGAATATCAAGGATTTTGCACTGGCTATAGGGTTGTTTACAGCCGGGATCACCATCACCCTGCAGGAACTCATCTTGAGTATTGCGGGTTCCGTCTACATTTTTTTTATCAAGGTCTACAAACCCGGTGACCGGATTGAGATCAACGGGATCAAAGGGGACGTGATCGACATTGACAGCATTTACACCACGATGATGGAGATCGGTGAGTGGGTAAGCAGCGACAATTACAGCGGCAGGATTGTGAAATTGAGCAATTCCTTTGTCTTTAAAGGCCCTGTTTACAATTACTCCAGGGACTTTCCCTTTATCTGGGATGAATTTGACATACCGATCAGGTACGGTTCCGATGTCGAGCTGGCGAAGGAGCTTATCGTCCGCATCGCTTCGGAACAGTTGTCCGGGTACGTCCGCAGTTCGATCTCAGAATGGAAAAGCATCGTGGACAGGTATTACATTGAGGATGCCCAGGTGGAACCCACCCTGGCCCTTACCATGACCGACAACTGGATTCAGTTTAACCTGAGGTACATCGTGGATTACAAGAAACGCAGGTCTACAAAACACCTGTTGAACGACCTGATCCGAAAGGCCATAGAGGAATCGGGAGGAAAAATCATGCTGGCCTCGACAACCGTGGAAGTGGTTCGGATCCCGACATTGAATATTGACAAGGACGAATCAGCGCCTCACGGGTAAAAGCTGGACTCATCTCCCCT
>CAZUZE010000245.1:0-3969 GCA_964624565.1 uncultured Robiginitalea sp. | reverse complement strand
GATGCCGACACCCAGGAGAACCTGCGGGAGAGCGTCCGCGGGCTGAACCGGCTGATCGGCAGCCTGCAGAACACGACCAATAACCTCAACGGGTTTTTGAAAGACAACCAGGGGCAACTCGACAGCGCTATCGGGAACATCCATGATATAACCGTCAACTTTTCCAGGATTTCGGATTCCCTTTCCAATGCCGGGCTGAGCCAGACCGTCCGGAACATGGAGGCCACCCTCGCCAGCCTGGACGTGCTTTTAAAGCGCATGGAACAGGGGGAGGGGACCATGGGGAGGCTCTTAAAGGACGAGGAGCTCTACGAGAACCTGGCCAGTGCCTCCCGGGAACTGGACCTTTTGCTGCAGGATTTCCGCCTGAACCCAAAGCGCTACGTCAACGTCTCCGTTTTTGGCAAGAAACAAAAGGAATACAACCTGCCTGAAAACGATCCGGCAGACCAATTGGATCCTAAGTAATGGGAATACTCTCCAACATACTCTTTGTCCTGGCCCTGGCCCTGGGCATTGGATATTTTACCCGCAACATCCGGAAGATCATACGAAACATCCGCCTGGGCAAGGCGGTCACCCCTGAAGGCCCGGCTTCCGAGCGCTGGAAAAATATGGCCCTCATTGCCCTGGGGCAGCAGAAAATGGTCGTCCGCCCCTTGGCCGGGATCCTGCACATCATCGTCTACCTCGGGTTTATAATCATCAACATCGAAGTACTGGAAATCATCATTGACGGGATTTTCGGCACCCACAGGGTTTTTGCCTTTTTGGGAGGGTTCTACGATTTCCTGATCGGCTCCTTTGAAGTCCTGGCCCTGCTGGTGATTATCTCGGTGGTGGTTTTCTGGGCAAGGCGCAACATCCTTAAACTGCAGCGTTTCTGGAAGCCCGAAATGAAAGGCTGGCCCAAGAAGGACGCAGACTGGATCCTCTATATCGAGCTGGTCCTGATGTGCCTGTTCCTGACCATGAATGCCGCGGATTTCCGGCTGCAGGAACTCGGTGCGGAACACTACAGCAGGGCAGGGGCCTTCCCTGTAAGCAGCTATATCGCCAGCTGGATGTCTTCCATGTCCGAGGCTTCCCTCATCACCGTGGAACGGGTCGCCTGGTGGCTGCATATCCTGGGCATCCTCTTTTTCCTGAATTACCTCTACTATTCCAAACACCTGCATATCCTGCTTGCCTTTCCGAACACGTATTTCGGGAGGCTGAGCCCCCAGGGGAAGTTCGATAACCTCGAATCCGTCAGGAAGGAGGTTGCCCTGATGATGGACCCGGCCGCCGATCCCTTTGCCGCCCCGGCAGAGGATGCCCCCCCCCCCGATAAATTCGGCGCATCGGACGTCATGGATTTAAGCCAGATCCAGTTGCTGAACGCCTATACCTGCACGGAATGCGGGCGCTGCACAAGTGAATGCCCGGCGAACCAGACCGGGAAGAAACTCTCCCCCCGAAAGATCATGATGGATACCCGGGACCGCCTGGAAGAGGTGGGCCGACAGCTGGATGCAAACAAAGGGGAATGGCAACCGGACGGAAAGCAATTGCTGGATGATTACATCAGCCGGGAGGAATTGTGGGCCTGCACTTCCTGCAATGCCTGCGTCGAGGCTTGCCCGGTGAGCATCGACCCGCTTTCGATCATCCTGGACATGAGGCGCTACCTGGTGATGGAACAGTCTGCCGCCCCGGCGGAACTCAACGCAATGATGAGCAATATCGAAAACAACGGTGCGCCCTGGCCTTTCAGCCAGATGGACCGCCTAAACTGGAACGAGGATAAGTGATGGAACACGAAAGCACGACAAACCCGGGAAAAAAAGTTGCCACCATGGCCGAGATGGCCGCTGCCGGAACGCAGCCCGAGATCCTTTTCTGGGTCGGTTGTGCAGGCAGCTTTGACGACCGTGCCAAGAAGATCACAAAGGCCTTTGTGAGCCTGCTTCAGAAGGCAGGGGTTTCCTTTGCCGTCCTTGGAACAGAGGAGAGCTGTACCGGCGACCCTGCGAAGCGGGCGGGGAATGAATTCCTTTTCCAGATGCAGGCGGCAGGCAACATACAGGTACTCAACGGTTACGGGGTCCGGAAGATCGTCACCACCTGCCCGCATTGCTTCAACACCCTGAAGAACGAGTACCCGGAACTCGGGGGGGACTATGAGGTCCTCCATCACACCCAGTTGTTGCGGGACCTGGTAAAAGAGGGGAAATTGCAGGTGGAGGGAGGAGCTTTCCGGGGAAAGCGGATTACCTTCCACGACCCCTGTTACCTCGGCCGGGCAAACGGGGTCTATGAGGCCCCCCGGGAAATCATCCGGAAGATCGACGCTGAGCTGGTGGAGATGAAGAACTGCAGGCAGCGGGGGCTGTGTTGCGGCGCAGGCGGGGCCCAGATGTTCAAGGAGCCCGAAAAAGGGGACAAGGAAGTCAATATCGAACGGACGGAGCAGGCCCTTGAGACCCGACCCGACGTGATCGCGGCCGGCTGCCCGTTTTGCAATACCATGATGACGGACGGGGTCAAAAACAAAGAAAAAGAAGCCAGTATCAAGGTGATGGACATCGCCGAACTGCTCGATGGGGTCGCAGACCTTTAAACACATAGAAACGATTGCCATGTTGGTTCCATTTGAGTCATTGCCCGACGAAGCGCGGATCTGGGTCTATCAGTCAAACAGGCCTTTTTCAGAGGCGGAACTGGCCGATATCGAGCGGGACCTGGAAGCCTTCCTGACCCAATGGACGGCCCATGGGGCCGATCTAAAGGCGGGTTTCGAACTTCCCTACAACCGCTTTATCGTCATCGGGCTGGACCAGGCCCAGGCTTCGGCATCGGGCTGCAGCATCGATGCATCGGTTCATTTTCTCCAGGAGCTGGAATCCCGGTATGGCGTAACCCTGCTGGACCGGATGAATGTCACCTACAAGCAGGGCCCCCATATCGCCTACAAACCCCTCGACGAATTCCGGAAAATGGCCAAGGCCCGGTCGGTTTCCGGCAAGACCGTTGTGTTCAACAATTTGGTGGCCACAAAGCAGGAATACGTCGAGAATTGGGAGGTTCCGGCTTCGGAAAGCTGGCACAGCCGGTTTTTCTAGGCAGATACCACTAAGGGTTTTCTGTACTTTTGAAGGGGGGCTTTCCCCTTGCAGACAACGGATATGAAAGGATATAGTCGGATCGCCATCGTTCTTGCGCACCTCTTAGTAGTGGGGCACGGGCATGCCCAATGGGGGCCGCTCACCACGGCAGACACCCTGCAGCAGGCCGCTTGGGTGGAGGCCCGGTACGCCGGGTTAAGCCCAGAAGCCCGGGTGGGCCAGTTGTTTATGGCGATGATCTCCTCGGAACCCGGGAAGGAGCAGGCCGAATTGCAGAAGGCCAAAACATGGATCACCAACTATGGATTAGGGGGCGTGATCTTCTCCAAAGGGACGCCCCATGCCCAGGCCCTGATGACAAACGCCCTTCAGGAAACATCGGACGTGCCGCTGCTTATCGGGCTGGATGCGGAATGGGGGCTGGCCATGCGCCTGGATTCCACCTATGCCTTTCCCTGGAACATGACCCTGGGGGCCATTCAGGACAGTACCCTGCTGCGGGAAGTGGGCCGGCAGATCGGGTCAGAGCTTCGCGCCCTTGGGGTACACCTGAATTTTGCCCCGGTAGTGGATATCAATACCAACCCGCAGAACCCGATTATCGGGAACCGCTCCTTTGGCGAAACCCCGGACTGGGTCAGTGCCCATGGCATCCAGGTTATGAAGGGAATGCAACAGGCCGGGGTTCTGACAACGGCAAAGCATTTTCCCGGGCACGGGGATACAGAAGTGGATTCCCATAAGGCCCTCCCACAGGTCCTTTTTGACCGGCAACGCCTCGATTCGGTGGAACTCGAGCCCTTCCGAGCCCTGATCGGAGAAGGCCTGGACGCAGTGATGATTGCCCACCTGGATGTGCCCG
>CAZUZE010000244.1:0-3973 GCA_964624565.1 uncultured Robiginitalea sp. | reverse complement strand
GATGTCGTGAACGATTTCGTGGTACAGGACGGGCTTGTTTTTGATCCCCCCGGGGATTTGGACCCTGAAACCGAATACTTTGTTCGCATCATCCCTGAAAATGAGAACGGGCGGGCCAGTGGGTGTGACGAGTTCCGCTTTACCACAGGCCTGCCGACCCCCCTGCCCGGGTGCGCCACGATAATAAGCCCCGAAGACGGGGAGGGAAAGGTACCGCTGTCCCCCCTCTTACAGTGGTCTGCGGCCCCGAACGCGGAGGGCTATCGGGTATCCATCGGGACTTCGCCCTTTCTAAACGACATCCTGGACAATGCCAACCTGGGCAATGTCACGGAAACCGATGTGATCAACTTTGAACCTAACCGCGTGTACTATATCCGTATTGTCCCTTTCAACAGTACCGGGGAAGCCCTGGACTGCCCCCAGACCACTTTTTCCACCATCCTGGGCTGCGGGCCTTATTTCGACGCCTCGGGCAACCTGATCGACCTGAGCCCACAGCTCAATTTCCCCTCAACCATAGGGATTTGCGGGGACGGGGATTCCACGGTGAGGGCACAAGACCCGGCCGATGGCTATCGCTGGTACCGGGTACCCCCGTTCGGGAGGGAAGAACTCCTGGCCGAGGGCCCGGATTTTGATATCCCCGGGCCAGGGGATTACCGGCTGGAGATCTTTGACGATATTTCGGGGCCGGAAGGGGATTTCGAATGCCGGAGCGAACAGCTCTTCACCGTCTCCGAATCCGGGGCTGCGACCATTGAACGCGCAAACGTCCGGCTGGGGGCCGGATTCATAGACATCGAAGTTGAGGTTAGCGGCATCGGGGATTACGAATTTGCCCTGAACAGCCCGGAAGGTCCCTACCAGGACAGCAACCGCTTTGCGAACCTGCCGATTGACAACTACCGGGTTTATGTACGCGATAAAAACGGGTGCGGGATCGCGGAAACCCTTGTGGAACCCGACCTGACGCTGGACGGCTTTCCCAAATTCTTTACCCCGAACGGGGACGGGATCAATGACACCTGGCAGTACATCCCGCCTCCCTCCGGCCGGAACCCCATCCGACTGCTGCACATCTTCGACCGGTACGGAAAACTCATCGCCCAGGTGGACCCTCGGGCCTCGGGATGGGACGGGACTTTCAACGGAACCCCCCTCCCCGCCTCGGATTACTGGTTTCGGGCCGTGGATGAAAACAATGAGGTCCTGCAGGGCCACTTCAGCCTGAAACGGTAGGCATATCGGTAGCCCGCCCCCTACTTACCGGCCATTGATTTTCGTATTTTTGAACCATGGAGTTTAAAGTTGTTTCAGATTTTTCGCCCACCGGGGACCAGCCGGAGGCCATTTCCCAGCTGACAAAGGGTATCCTCGAAGGGGAACGGTACCAGACCCTGCTGGGGGTAACCGGCTCCGGGAAAACCTTCACCATCGCAAACACCGTGGCCGAAGTGCAGCGCCCCACCCTGGTGCTGGCCCACAACAAAACCCTGGCGGCCCAGCTGTATTCGGAGTTCAAGATGTTCTTTCCCAACAATGCCGTGGAATACTTCGTCTCCTACTACGACTACTACCAGCCTGAGGCCTATATCCCCACCACGGGCCTGTATATCGAGAAGGACCTCTCCATCAACGAGGACATTGAAAAACTCCGCCTCAGCGCCACCTCCTCCCTGCTTTCGGGCCGGAGGGACGTGCTGGTGGTTGCCTCCGTATCCTGCCTCTACGGCATCGGAAACCCCGTTGAATTCAAAAAGAATGTCATCCGCCTGGAACGCGACCAGGTCATCGCACGGACCAAGCTCCTGCACCGGCTGGTCCAAAGCCTGTATTCCCGGACCACTGCGGAATTCCGGAATGGGAACTTCAGGGTGAAGGGGGATGTGGTCGATGTATTCCCCAGTTATGCAGACCACGCCTATCGCATCCATTTCTTCGGGGATGAGATCGAGGAAATCGAGTCTTTCGACCCCCACAACAATACGGTCCTGGAGCAATACGATGCCCTGACGATCTACCCGGCCAATATGTTCGTAACCTCCCCGGACATCCTGCAGCACGCGATCCACCAGATACAGGAGGACCTTGTCAAACAAATCGCCTATTTCAGGGAGATCGGCAAACCGCTGGAAGCCAAGCGACTGGAAGAACGCACGAATTTCGACCTGGAGATGATCCGGGAACTCGGTTACTGTTCGGGGATCGAGAACTACTCCAGGTACCTCGACGGGAGGGAGCCCGGGACCCGTCCCTTCTGCCTGCTGGACTATTTCCCTGACGATTACCTGATGGTGGTCGATGAAAGCCACGTGACCATCCCCCAGGTCCACGCCATGTACGGGGGGGACCGGTCCCGGAAGGAAAACCTCGTGGACTTCGGCTTCCGCCTTCCTGCCGCCATGGACAACCGGCCCCTGAAATTTGAGGAATTCGAGGCCCTGCAGAACCAGGTGATCTATGTGAGTGCCACCCCGGCAGACTATGAAATGCAAAAAAGCGGGGGGGTCTATGTGGAACAGGTAATCCGCCCCACCGGCCTGCTGGACCCGGTCATCGAAGTGCGGCCGAGCAAAAATCAAATAGACGACCTGGTGGAGGAAATCCAGCAGCGGGTCCTGCTGGATGAGCGCACCCTGGTGACCACCCTGACCAAGCGGATGGCCGAGGAACTGACCAAATACCTCACGCGGATCGATGTGCGCTGCCGGTACATCCACAGCGATGTCGATACGCTGGAACGGGTGGAAATCATGCAGGACCTGAGAAAGGGGATTTTTGATGTCCTCGTGGGGGTCAACCTGCTCAGGGAGGGGCTGGACCTGCCGGAAGTTTCCCTGGTGGCCATCATCGACGCGGATAAGGAGGGATTCCTCAGGAGCAACCGCTCCCTGACCCAGACCGTGGGGCGGGCAGCCCGCCACCTGAGGGGCAAGGCGATCATGTATGCCGACAAGATCACCGAGAGCATGCAGAAAACCATTGACGAGACCAACTATCGAAGGGACAAACAGCAGGCCTACAACACCGAACACGGGATCACCCCGAAAGCACTGACCAAAAGCCTGGACAGCGCCCTGGCCCGCAATTCGGTCTCCACCTTCCATTTTGAAAAGAAAGAGCGCGCCGCCCGGGAACCGGACCCCAAATACCTGACTGCAGAACAGCGGGAAAGGCTCATACGGGAAAAACGGAGCGCCATGGAAAAGGCCGCAAAAGAACTCGACTTTATGATGGCTGCACAGCTCCGGGACGAGATCAAAACCCTGCAGGAACAGCCCGGATAAAAAAAGCGCCCCGAACGAATCCGGGGCGCTCCCTAACTAACCAACTAAACAAAACCAACCATTATGAGGCCCGTTAGGAAGGGCCTGATAAGCTTATTACTTCCCGATTTCTATCAAGCGCTTGGCTTTGGGAAGCGCTTCTTCTTTTTTGGGCAGTACAAATTTCAGGATCCCGTCTTTATAATCTGCCTCAATACGATCCTGGTTCACGCTTTCGGGAAGGGTGAAGGCCCGTTTGAATGAGGCATAGCGGAACTCCCTCCGGGTATATTCACCGCGTGTATCTTCATTTTCATCCCTGGATTCCATTGAAATGGTCAAAACGTCGTTGTCCACCTCTACCTTGAAATCCTCTTTCTTCTGCCCGGGAATCGCCAGTTCCAGTTTGAATTCGGTTTCGCCTTCCACAATGTTTACTCCCGGAAGGTTTGTCTTGTAGGAGTCGACTCCGCCGAACCAGTCCGGGGTAAAAACGTCGTTCAAAAGGCCGGGAAGCAGTTCTGTATTTCTTCGTATCAAATTCATGATGTGTATATTTTGGTTAAACAATTCTTTTGAGAATCACTTACCAAGAAGCAAATCATGTGCCGGGTGAAAAAACCTGTCGTGTTGGCTTATTTTAAAATAAGAATACTGCCGTTATGGCATTTTTTGAGATAACACTGCCCGATGCGGGAGCCTCA
>CAZUZE010000243.1:0-3977 GCA_964624565.1 uncultured Robiginitalea sp. | reverse complement strand
TATATTGTCGGAAAAACACCATTTCCCATCCCCCTCTGTTAATATTGCATATATTCAGGGTAATTTCGTATAATCCTTCCTTGGGAGGCATGCGTAAATTTGGTAGAGAATTGCAATTGCTATGGATACAATCTTAAAGAACAAACCGGCCTTTGAGGCAATAGCCCCGGATTTTGGACATTCCTTTACGTATCAGAAATTCAGTGCCCGGAAACCCAATAAGAATAATATCTGGCATTACCACCCGGAACTCGAGCTGGTTTATGTCAATGGAGGCAGTGGGCGCCGGCAGATTGGCAGCCATGTCTCCTATTACAGGCAGGGTGACCTTATCCTGATCGGTTCCAACCTGCCCCATTGTGGCTTCACGGATGCCAGTACGGGAAACACCAGTGAATCGGTCGTCCAGATGAAGCCCGATTTCCTCGGTTCTGATTTTTTCGATATCCCGGAGATGTCGAGGATCCGGAATTTGTTTGACAAGGCAAAGGGGGGCATTGCCTTCGGGGGGACCGCCAAGAAAAAAATCGGGGAGAAAATTGAAATCCTGGAATACAAATCCGATTTCCAGAGGCTCCTTGCCATCCTGAATATCCTCAACGAACTTGCCGCGACCCAGGAGTATGAAATCCTGAACGCAGACCATATGTCCATGGAACTACAGACCAAGGAAAACGACCGGATCAATACGATTTTCAATTACGTGAAGGAACACTACAGGCAGCCCATCGCCCTTGAGGATATGGCCGACCTGGTTTTTATGACCGTCCCTTCATTCTGTCGGTACTTCAAGAAGGTGACCAATAAAACCTTTGTGCAATTCGTCAATGAGTATCGCCTGGTCCATGCCTCCAATCTGTTGTCGGAAAATAAATTGAGCATCACCGAGATCTGCTATGAGAGCGGGTTTAACAATTTCTCGCACTTCAACAAATCCTTTCGGAGCTTTACCGGGATGAGCCCTTCCCGGTACCGTAATGAACTCAAATCCGTCATGCGCTGATGCAGGACCTCAACTTTAGCGGGAAAATCGGACTCCCCGATGCGGAACTGCATTACAAACCCGATTTTCTTTCGGCCCCCGAGGCCGATGGACTTTTTGAGTATCTGCTCCGGCAGGTCCCCTGGCGGGAAGATACCATCCGGATCTTCGGGAAAACCTATCTGCAACCCCGCCTTACGGCCCTTTATGGGAATGAGGGTAAATCCTATTCCTATTCGGGCATTCACATGAATCCCCTGCCCTTTTTACCCGTACTTCAGGACCTGAAATCCAGGATCGAAGCCCTGAGCAAAAAGGAGTTCACCACCTGCCTGCTGAATCTGTACAGGGATGGTGCGGACAGCAATGGCTGGCATGCGGATAACGAGAGGGAACTCGGCAGGCATCCGTTCATCGCCTCCGTTTCCCTGGGCGCCCGACGGCTTTTTCACTTGAAGCACCGGCAGGACTCCGCCTTGCGCTACCGGATGCAACTCCACCACGGCAGCCTTCTTTTGATGGGAGGGTCCATGCAGGAGTTCTGGCTGCACCAGGTTCCAAAAACCCGCACTCCCGTGGGGCCGCGCATCAACCTCACCTTCCGGAAAATCTACTGAGGCCGGCAAGATTGCCAGGATGGGTGGGTATTCTTCGTATTTTTGTGGCATGGACCGACAAGACCTTACACCGGCCGAAACCGACCGCATTATTGAAATGGCCTGGGAAGATCGCACGCCCTTTGAGGCCATCGCCTTTCAATTTGACCTGTCGGAAGCGCAGGTCATTGGCATCATGCGACGGGAACTCAAACCCGGGAGTTTCAAAAGGTGGCGCAGACGTGTCCAGGGCCGCAGTACCAAGCACCTGAAGCTGCGGAGCGAGGCTGTGTCCCGGTTTAAGTGTTCACGCCAACGTCCCATCAGCGCAAACAGGATTTCCAAAAGGGCGGGCAGGTAGCGGGCTTACCCGTAGATCTCATTGAGTATTGCGGCGAGGCGGATGCCCCCTGTGAGCAGTTGCTCCTCCACTGTGTCCCACCAGAGATACCGGTAGGGGTAACTGAGTTTTTCGCCCACTTCTGCGGATTCATACACCCGGTTGGTCACTTCCTGAACTTCCTCCACCCAGTCATAGACCGTCCCCTGCATGACCGCATCGATCTTTTCGCGGTCCCAGCGCGGCAAAGCCTCCGCCAGTTCCGTATAGCTCATCCCGTAATCATCTATCAGATTGGCGTCCCAAACCCGGTGCAGGTTGCTACCCCGGCCAAACCACTGCACCTGTATGTCGTTCCCGCCTTTGTCCTCCTTCCTCCCCACATGCATGGGCTGGTGCAGGTCCCCCACCAGATGGACCAGCATTTTCAGGTAAAAGACCGCATCTTCCTTCGATGTCGCGGGATTCTTGAGCACGGAAATGCAATGCTCGATTCCCCTGACCACATCGCCCTCAGGGCTTGGCTCGGAATCTGTGTAACGCTCCCCTGCCGGAAAGTTGACATAGTGCCAGGGGCTGAACCGGTCATAGGCCCGATCCGCCTTAATATCGTCCCCGTAATTGGATATTTCCGCAAGGGTTTCACCTCCCAGCAGGTTGTGGATCGCCTTGCGGGCCTTGCGGTTCAGGTGTTTCTGTGCCACCTCCCCGACCACCCTGTGCCCGGTTTTGGACCATTCGGGCAACCCGTGGCAGGCCCCGGAATACGGGACACCCATCAGCAGGACCACCCAAAATAAAAACAGTTGTTTCATCACCCTAAAGTAAAGGAATCTATCTGAATTCCATGTTAATTTTGTTTTATCAGGAGGCCCAAAAGACCGGCAAAGACCAAAAATAATCCATCTCGACGGGGTTACCCGCAATTCTAAAGGATTCGTTAAACAAATTAAAAAACGGACTGATTCCTCCGGAAAAAATTACATTTACCTCCCTTAAACAGAGTTCATGCATCATTTCTGGCGGCTGGCATTCTTTTTCTTCTGCGCCACAATTGCATATTCCCAAACGGGTCCGTACAAGTCGTTTTCGGTAAAATTTACCACCGAAAAAATAGAACTCGATGGCGCCCTTGATGACTACGCCTGGAAACTCGCCGATGCCGCAGATGAATTCTGGGAGTACTTCCCGGTAGACAGCATACAGGCGAGAAAACAGACCGAAATCAAAATGCTGTATGACGACACCAACCTTTACATAGGTATCATAGTCCATACGGCCGGCCGGAATTACGCCATAGAATCCCTCCGGCGCGACTTCCGGGCCGGGAACTCCGATAACATTACCCTGCTGTTCGACACCTTCAACGATGCCAACAATGCCTTCCTGTTCGGGATTAATCCCTACGGGGTGCGGCGTGAAGGCCTCGTTTCAGGAGGGGGCCTGGACCTCAGGGGCTTTACAATTTCATGGGATGTAAAATGGAGGGGGGAATCCAAAATCTACGATGACTATTACACCTCAGAGCTGATCATCCCCCTGACCTCCTTCAAATTCCGGGAAGGGGAGACGAAATGGAGGTTCAACAGCTACCGCTTTGACACCCAGTCCAACGAACAGAGTACCTGGACCCGCATCCCACAGAACCAGAATATCTACGGCCTTACCTTCATGGGGGACATGATCTTTGAAAAACCCCTGGGGAAGTCCCGGACCCCTATGGCGATTATTCCCTATATCGCGGCAGGCACTTTTAACGACCGGGAAAACCAAAACCAGGAGAACCGCCTTAAGGTGGGAACGGATGCAAAACTTTCGATCGGCAACAGCATGAACCTCGATGTCACCATCAACCCGGATTTCTCCCAGGTTGAAGTCGATGACCAGGTGACCAACCTGAGCCGGTTCGAGGTTTCCCTCCCTGAAAAACGCCAGTTCTTTATAGACAACAATGACCTTTTTGCAGATTTCGGAGGGGCCCGGGATGCCAATCCGTTTTTTTCAAGGCGGATTGGGATCGCCAGGGATACCTCCGGCAATAACATCGAGAACCCTATCC